>CAZJUW010000045.1:0-6677 GCA_964549325.1 uncultured Muribaculaceae bacterium | reverse complement strand
CTCCCAAAGATACTAAAAAGCAAAATCAAGATATTAGCGAACAAACTTAAGGAAAGTAGTGACCTAAGTGCTAGATCATTGATTGACAAAGCCTTTCCATCATTCCTAGTAACGCGAATCTTCATCAGTTTCTTGCCGAGGGTCCTTCCTTTGTTATAAAACTGGAAGACGACAAAATACAAAATCATCCCACAAAGCTCGATTAAAGAGTATGGAATCTGATAACGCTGTATTTTATAATCCAGTTCCATGGTCTGTTCAAGATAATCCTGTGTGTCTACTTCTTGGGCAAGATACTGTTCTGACAAATTCACTTGTTCTTCCGTGTATTTTTCCACATTTTCATTCGCAGGGATCCACATCGTAATCAAAGAAATCACGACACTCACTAAAAGAATATCAATGACATATGCTCCGAGACGTTGTAAAAAATAAGCTTTCATCTTTCCTCCTCCTCTAATTCCTTTCGATAGGACTTCAATATGGAAATTATATCATCAATTTTCGTTGTTTTATAGATTTTGTTTTTGATTTCGATCGAATTTTTTAGACCTTTTAAATACCAAGCGACATGGCTCCGTATTTCTAAACATGCTGTCTTCTCATCTTTGATCGCCATTAAATAGTCTAAATGGTGTAGACACATATCGATTCGTTCTACGGCTGTAGGAACTTTGCCCCGTTTTCCCGTCTCTAGATAGGTAACGATATCACAGATCACCCAAGGGTTTCCTAAGACAGCACGCCCCACCATGACGGCATCGCAACCCGTTTGCATAAGCATTGCCTTGGCACTGGGTCCATCGACAACATCCCCATTACCGATCACCGGAATCTTTACGGCATCTTTCACCGCCTTGATGATACTCCAATCTGCTTTACCATGGTATCCCTGGCTTCTCGTTCTCGCATGCACACAGATGGCACTGGCTCCTGCCTTTTCACAAATTTTGGCCACTTCAACTGCATTGATGTGTTCTGCATCCCAGCCACTACGAATTTTCACTGTCACAGGAACAGATACAGACGCAACCACTTGCGAGACGATCTCATAAATTTTTTGCGGATCCTTAAGAAGTGCCGCACCTGCTTGTGCTCTCAACGCTACTTTCGGAACAGGGCACCCCATATTGATATCGATGAGGTCAGGATGCATCGTCTCTTCTACATACTTGGCAGCCATAACAAACGACTCTTCATCGCTACCAAAGATCTGTTGACAAAGGGGACGCTCTTCCTCTGTCATATAAAGCATATCTAAAGTTTTTTGGTTATGATAATAAATCGCTTTGTCACTGACCATCTCAGCATAGATCAACCCACAGCCCATCTCTTTAATGATCTTCCGATAGGCAGAATTGCCAATTCCAGCCATGGGCGCTAAAACAACCTGATTTTCAATTGTCACTGTTCCTATTTGCCACATATCAAACACCTGCGCTTATTATATCCTATTTCCCGAATAAAAACAAACAGCACGATAATCCACAAGTAATTCATATGAAACCTCCATATCCCAATCAGCCTCGGAAAGGAAGCTATTATATAGTGATATTCGAACACGAAAATCTCATACTTCATGCACTTAAGAAAGAATAACAAAAAGGATTTTTACATTTTTCACAATAGAAGCCGAAGACCATGAATTTGTTTCATTCATAGTCTTTTCTATGATCTAAAAGAACGAGATAGAAAAAAGAGACTACTCATTCGTCTCTTTCGGTTCTTCTAGTGTCTCATCCACGATACCTTCCGTGTTGAGTTCTTTCAGTAACTCTGCCTTATTCATCTTGCTATAACCCTTCACATTCTTTTCCTTAGCAAGTTCCTTTAACTTCGTCAAAGACATCGTCTCAAGCGTCACTGCCTCTTCAGGCATATGACCATGCTCCACTAAGTAGTCGATCTGTTCTTTGGTAAGCGTCTCATATTCTAATAACGTTTCTGCAATCAACTTTAATAGGTCTTCATTTTTACTTATGATCCTTCTTGCATCTTCATAACATTCTTCGATGATCTTGCGCATTTCAAGATCGATCTCATGTGCCACTTCATTCGAGAAGTTCCTCGTCTTATTGTAATCACGTCCTAAGAAGACACTACCTTCCTGTTGTTCTAACTGCATTGGTCCTAAATCACTCATACCGTATTCCGTCACCATAGCTCTTGCAATCTTCGTTGCTTTTTCAAAATCATTATGCGCACCAGTCGTAATCTCATGGAACGTTACTTCTTCAGCAACACGTCCACCAAGTAAGCCTGTGATCTCCTCGATCAAGTCTGTCTTCGTCGCATTGATTTTTTCTTCACTTGGTACCATCATGTTGTAGCCACCAGCTGCGCCACGTGGAATGATCGTTACCTTCTGAACGACGTTCGCATGCGTTAGTTTCAATCCAATCACCGTATGTCCAGCTTCATGATAAGCAACCAAACGGCGATCATTTTCACTGTACTTTTTACTCGTCTTCGCTGGTCCCATCAAAACACGATCCGTCGCTTCATCTACTTCACTCATCGTGATTGCCTCTTTGTTCCGACGAACTGCCAGGAGGGCTGCTTCATTCAATAAGTTTTCAAGATCCGCACCGCTAAAACCAGGTGTTCTCTTCGCAAGGTTCTCAAGTGTAACATCATGCGCTAAAACTTTATTCCGTGCATGAACCTTCAAGATTTCCTCACGACCACGAATATCTGGAAGATTTACCGTTACCTGACGGTCAAATCTACCTGGACGAAGTAACGCTGGATCCAATACATCTGGACGGTTCGTTGCTGCGATAATGATAATTCCCTCATTCGCACCAAATCCATCCATCTCCGTTAACAGTTGGTTTAAGGTCTGCTCACGTTCATCATGTCCACCACCGATACCAGAACCTCTCTGGCGACCAACAGCATCGATCTCATCGATAAAGATCAAACATGGTGCATTGCGCTTTGCTTGTTGGAACATGTCACGAACACGACTTGCTCCGACACCGACGAATAACTCAACAAAGTCCGATCCACTGATGTAGTAAAATGGAACGTTCGCCTCTCCTGCAACAGCACGCGCAAGTAACGTTTTACCAGTCCCTGGAGGTCCCACCAAAAGGACACCCTTTGGAATTCGTGCTCCCAACTTTTGAAACTTCTTAGGATTTTTCAGGAAATCGATCAATTCTTTAACCTCTTCTTTTTCCTCTTTCAATCCCGCGACATCTTGGAACGTCACCTTATTCTTGTCATCTGATAAGCGCGCCTTACTCTTTCCAAAATCGAGCGATTTGTTACCCGTTCCCATCTGTCTTGTAAAGATGAAGAGGGCAACTCCTACTAATAATAACATTGGAACAACATTCACTAAGATCGCTACCCATGAACTAGAAGCTGGATCAGCCTGCGTCGTAAATGTAAAATCGTTACGCTCGCTTGCCTCCACTAATTTTTTCATCACTTCTGATGAAAGTGGTACACGGACGAAGAACGATTCATTTTCTTCATAGTCTTCCAACTTCCCACGAACTTCATAAGTTTGCGCTGATTCCTTCGGCGTAACCTCGATTTCTGTGACCTTACCACTGTTGATCTCGGTCATAAATTCATCATAACTAAGTGTATTCACCTTACTATTGGCAATATTAAAAAAGTAGAAAATCGCAATCATTGCCAAAAGTAGGAATAGATAAGGCACTAGCCCGCGTTTTATCACTTTTTTATTCATAAACTCTGCCTCCTTAATAATATTTAATTATTATATCATACTTTTCATTTTTGTTTTTATCAAATTTGGACTTTTTTAAGCCCGGTAAAAAGACAATTTCTCCTTTGGAATCCGTAACGATTGGATAAAGATCTCGGTCCTTCATGGGAACCTTCGCTTCGATGAAGATTTCCTTTAGCTTCTTCGTTCCCCCTAAATGTTTCACCGCCATCCGATCTCCTAGTTTTCTCGTTCTCACGATCAGTGGCATTGCTAACTCTTCGCTATTTAATCGACAGACGTTATTCGACCGATCATCCGTCGTTTGAATCCGTTCCAATCGATGATGATTTGGTAAGTAAGCATATTCCGAAAATTCAATCTCATAAGCATCCACTTGATCGACGATCTTTTCGATGGTGAGGATATCATAACTTTTCCGCACGACGATATCATTCGGTAGATATACCTCACTATTCTGTTTCCGAGAACGAATGAGCTGTTCTACTAAATCGATGTGACGACGCGAAAGTAAGATCAAATCATCTTGATAAACATCTTTTAAAAGGCGGTATAGAACTTGTCTTGCTAAAAACGGATCAAGAGCAAGAAACTCTTTTAAGTCAACCTTCGCATTACGATATACTTTCGAAAACGCCTTCGCCGTCTCTTTCTCGATGTAACCTGAAGCTGCTTCAAGTTCCTCACTAAACTGATAGAACTTATCATGTACCTTTGAATCCTCTTCTTTTAAGAAAGGCAACACCACTTTGCGATAACGATTCCGCGTATACTTTGGCATTTCATTCGTGCGATCTAAGCGATATGGCACTTTGTGGAATTCATCATAGGCAAGGATCTCCTCTTTTGTCAGATGAATGAGTGGTCGTACCAAAAGGTAACCATCCTCTTGTACTTCCGGATGGAACCCGGCGTAACCCGATAATGTAGAACCTCTAACAATTCGCATGAGAATGGTCTCTATAAGATCATCTCCATGATGTGCTGTTACAAGGTAGTCCGCATGATATTTCTTCACAATCGCATCAAAGAATTGATAACGAATCGTCCGCGCTTCATTGTGGAAATTATCGTCACTATATTTTTCGATGACCATACTTTCGAACTGTACTTGATGCTGCTCGCAGTACTCCTCTAAAAAATGGGCTTCTTCCACACTTTCTCTACGAACATTGTGATTGACGTGTGCACAAACTAACTGGTATTGTTTTTCTTTTCTTCCTTCCAATAAAAGATGTAATAACGCCATCGAATCCGGTCCAGATGAACACCCGATTACGATCGTCGCCTCTTTTGGAAAAGAGTAAAGCAGATCCAGTTTGATTTCATTTGCTTTCATGCAATCACCATGACCATTCTATCGAAAAATACGTTTCACTGCAACCAAAAAGTCCGCTTTTATCGAACAAAGGCAAAAATAGGTAGCACGTAGAAACAAGACAAAAAGAAGATCCTCTAAAACTCGCAAAAAAGAACAGTCAAGGCAAGATACAATGTCAGAAAGCACCAAGAAGCAAAATAAAGTCATGAAGAATACCCACTCGGTTCCCCTATGATACCTAGAAAAGCACAGCATCATAAAATAAACGACGGCGTAAACAGATAAAAATAGGCATATCTTTAATAAGATCAACTCGCTTCACCATTCGCCATTCTAAGGGTTGATGACCTTTTATTTTGTCAAAAAAAGTATTCGCAAAAAGAATTTATCACATAAAAAAATTCCCTTTAAGGAATTCGTAAAATGAACTCTCCATCTTTGGAGTACATATATTTTTCTCTTGCATATCTAGCAACATAATCAGGATCCTGTAACTTATCTGCATCTGCCTTTAATGCTTCTTCTTCTTCGCGCAAACTGAGGAGTTCGCTTTCCAAGTCTTTCTTCTCCTGATACTTCTGGTAGATCTCAAAAACGTTACTTCCAATCATGAACGCCGTAAAGCCGATGATGGCAATCGACAAAGTACCAAGGAACAGCATCCTCTTATGTGCTTTTTTCTTTGCCTTACTCTTCGCCATATCATCACCTTCTATCTCATGACGATTATAACATAGGAAAACAAGAAAATTCGGGGAAAATAGTACCAGTTTACTGAATTTTACGGCGAACGATCTTTGTCTTTCGATTTCCTAAAATAGCACCTAAAAATAACGAAAGAAGAAAATAAGGATGAATGATGCCTTCATTGATCATACGTAGCAAGGCAAAGTATAGAATGGCACTAGCCAAAACAAATAAAAAATCAAACAGATAACGGCGCCACTTCTTGCCAGTAAAGAGGTAACGATAACCTAAATTCATGAGTAACGCCAAAAAAAGTCCATAGACAAATGAATAGATGAGCGATTGGATTTGCACTTCTAATGTCATTTGAACAACCGATTGAAGATGCCATTTTCCTTTTCTTTTCTACTGATCCCTTCATCCATATAAGTGAAACTGTTGATCTGACCTTTAATGGAAACATTGCCCTGTAAAGTATCTAATTTGATGAGTTCGAGTCCTTCGCCTTTGATCGTCAAAAAACCCATGTTGGTATCCATTAAAAACTCCTCTTCATCGAAACTCTCAATTTTTTTAACTCCAGTGATGAGTAACGTCTTTCTCTCTACTAGATTGATACTGTGATTATAATTACTAATTACTGTGTCTTTTTCCATCTTCATTCCTCCACTAAACGATATGCAAAAGGACACAAAAAAAGAACCATTAAGGTCCCTATTCTTCTGTTTCTACTTCCTCGGCATTATTGTAGGCTTCAATGATCGCTTCATGGAACATTGCTCTCACTTCTGGGTTAATTGGATGTGCGATATCGCGGTATCCACCCGTTGCCGTCTTTCTACTAGGCATAGCGATAAATAAACCATTTTCACCCTCGATGATACGAATATCATGAACGGCGAAGGCGTCATCGATTAAAACCGATGCAATTCCTTTCATACGAGATCCTTCTTTTTCAATCTT
>CAZJUW010000044.1:0-6715 GCA_964549325.1 uncultured Muribaculaceae bacterium | reverse complement strand
CCTAACAAAACGCACTTTCGCTACTTTCTCATTACTTCAATCGACAAGTTTCATAGTTTTTAACGTTGTTTTTCCTCAATTGCTTTTTGAACCCACGCTAAGAACTCTTCCTTGGTCACGGTCGTCGTTTCATTGCTTCCAAACTTCCGATAACTGATCGTACCTACTTGTCGTTCTTGATCACCCAAGATCAAAGTCAAAGGAATCTTCTTCGTTTGCGCTTCTCTTAGACGATACCCTAATTTTTCATTTCGGTTATCTAAACTAACGCGATATCCTTTTTCCTGTAGCCAATCAGAAACTTCTTTTGCATAAGCGCCTTGATGTTCATCACTCACGGGAATCACGACCATCTGCGTCGGTGCAAGCCAAAGCGGAAAAGCTCCTTTCGTCTCCTCAATTAAGAAAGCTGTAAAACGATCAAACGTTCCTAGAATGGCTCGGTGAAGCACCACCGGGCGCGCTTTTTCTCCCTTTTCGTTCACATAAGTCAAATCGAAACGTTCTGGAAGTAAGAAATCTAACTGACAAGTAGAAAGTGTTACATCATGCCCGATAGCACTTTTCACTTGCACATCTAACTTTGGCCCATAGAAAGCGGCTTCGCCCTTCGCCTCATAGAAATCTAGCTTTAAGTCTGTTAAAACTTTTCTTAACATTCCTTCCGCTTTTTCCCACATCTCATCATCATCAAAGTACTTTTCCTTATCCTCTTTATCACGTAGCGATAAACGGAAACGATAGTTTTCGAATCCAAAGTCGCGATAGACATCTAAGATCAATTTCACGACGCCAGTAAACTCCTCTTCGATTTGATCAAGGCGTACGAACAAGTGTGCATCATTTTGACACATTGCTCTCGTTCTCTCGATTCCACATACCGCTCCACTCGATTCATAACGAAAGTCATGTCCTAATTCTCCAATACGAATCGGCAAATCACGATAGGAACGGATTTGACTGCGATAGATCAACATATGATGTGGACAATTCATCGGTCTTAAAACAAAGGCCTCATTATCCATCTTCATAACAGGGAACATGTCATCTTTATAATGATCCCAGTGACCACTGGTCTTATAGAGATCGACCGTCCCCATCTCCGGTGTATAAACATGTTGATATCCTAAAGCCACTTCTTTATCCTGAATATAACGTTCTAGTAACCTTCGCACTGTAGCGCCATTCGGAAGCCACATCGGAAGTCCCGTTCCAACAAGAGGATCCATCATAAATAGATCTAAATCTTTTCCCAGCTTTCGATGATCTCTTTCCTTTGCCTCTTCTAGATCTGCAAGATGGGCAGTAAGCTCTTCCTCTGTTGCAAAGCAAACGCCATAGATACGCTGTAACATCTTGTTCTTAGCGTCCCCTTTATAATAAGCACCACTTACTTTTAAGAGTTTAAAATGACGTAACTCTTTCACACTCTCTACGTGAGGTCCACGGCAGAGGTCCGTGAAATCTCCCTGAGTGTAGCAACTGATTACTTCCCCCTCAGGCATATTTTCAATAAGATCAATTTTATAAGGATCATCGTGAAATAATTCCAAAGCTTCTTCTCTCGACAATTCTTTCCTGACAATACGTTTGCCATCCTTACTGATCTTTTTCATTTCCTTTTCAATCTTTTCAAGATCCTCTTCACGAACGACATCATTGCCTAAATCGATGTCATAGTAGAATCCTTCTTCGATCACTGGGCCTACCCAGAATTTAGCTTCTGGATAAAGATGCTTCACGGCTTGTGCAAGTAAATGTGCACAAGAATGATTCATCACACTTAATTTTTCATCTTCTTTGATATTTCTCATCCTAATTTTCTCCTTCTTTTTGGTATTTTTTGATAAGGCTCTATTTCTTTTCGGATATTGATCTTTCCGTTTGGAAGAGAACTAGCAATATAGTCATATGCAACCGCTCGTACTAAAGGATTCACAGTACCCGCAAGATAAAGCCATCTTTCTAGGGGGATTGCATCCATCACTTGATCAACCAACAGATGGTCACGCTCCATAAGAAATTCATCCCGCCCAGAAATTGTCAATGCATAGGCACTTCTTTGCACATTGTCCGTTTCCAATTGAAAAATAGTTCGTAGTTTGTCGTAAGGTAATCCAAATGAAGCAAGGACATCCGAGAATTCATAAATATCTTTCATCAACTGTTGATCAAATTTTCTTCCATCTTGCCATTTCATTTTTTATCTTCCCCCTCAAAACAAAAAGCACCCTATCATTATAGGAGTGCTTCACACGGTACCATCCTTAAGTTTCACTTAATTCCAGAATAACAGTCTTCGAACTGGAGAGCCATTACAGCTTCTACTAAGAAGGTAGTAAGAAAGAGGATACTCACTCGTTTCCACCATCCACGAGCTCTCTATTAAGTATGACCTCTTTCTCTCGTCCTTCCTCAACGTATTTGATACTTAAAAGTATATGCAGACATTTTCATTTTGTCAAATATATTTTGAACTCACTGATTTTGATCTATTTTCTCTTGATTTCTGCACAGCACTTTCCTCAGTGCTCTACAAGTTCTATTTTCTCAATTTCATCTACAACTGCTTCTTGCTGAGCAATCACAGCCTTTAGTTTTCGTTTGAAAATACGCATATTTCGTTCTAGTACTTCTGTCTCATGTTCAATCTTTTCTGCCTTCATGAGTGCCTCGTTCACGATCCTACTGGCATTGTGTTTCGCATCGGTCACAACCATCGAAGCTTCCTCTCGCGCCATACGTTTAATATTATCGGCTGTTGCTTCAGCGTTGATAATCGACTTTTTTAACACTTCCTCCATCGAACGATACGTCGTAAGTTCAGACTCTAACTTTGCAATCGTACTCTTTTGTTCACGGTAACGAGCGATGATACCCTCCGTTTCGCGAATGACATCACTTACGAACTGGTTGACTTCTTGTTTACTATATCCATTTGCCTCTTCGTGAAACTTGTCCATCTCGTCACCACCTTATCATCATCAGAAAAAGAGGATTACCAAGTGAAATCCTCGTCATCATCTTTATTTTCTTCTTTATCTTTACTTCGCTTTGCTTTCGTTCCTGGAACATTATCATCTGTGATCTTTCCCTCAACGTTCACATTATTTGGTGTACATAGGAAAATTCCTCCACCCAACTTCTGTAAACTTCCACCAATCGCATATAACGTTCCACTGATAAAATCGACGATACGTTTTGCTTGATCTGGCGTCACCCGTTTTAAATTCACGACGACAGCATTCCGATTTTTCAAATAGTCAGCAATCTGTTGGCTTTCTGAATAAGCACGTGGTTCTAGAAGCATCATCTTGTTGCCCATTTCTCCGTTCTCTTCTTTAAACGCTTCTTTTGTAACGTTATAGTACTCATCGTCTCCTGTTTCAACGATGTCATCATCACTTTCTCCGCCAAAGAAACCCTTAAACTTATCAAATGCCATAATTCATTCCTCCAATATGCATATTCTTACTATAATCAAATTGTAGCACAACTTTTGTTGTTTTCAAAGACTTTTTATTCCGGATACCAAACTTTAGCCACATCGGCGTTATTTGAGAGTGGTTCGGGGTTTGGTTTTTCGATGTACATCGCCACCGGTACTTGAAATGCACTGCCAAACGCAATACAATTTCCCGGTTGTAACGTCTTGAGCTGTAAGATGATCTCACTCGAAATATTCGGTACCATGTTCTTGATATAATCTAAATCTTTCGGGTGTAATGTTCTTAAGATGACGAAGTTTGAACATTGTGAGATAGCGGTATCAGATAATTCTGAAGGTCTCTGGGTAATCAGTCCTAACAACACACCGTACTTTCGCCCTTCTTTGGTAATCCGGTCAAAGATATTATAACCTAAAATCTCTGTATCAATATCTTTTTGAACGTAGCGATGCGCCTCTTCAATGATAATATGGTATGCCGTATTCCCACGATTTTCATTCTCCGCAGCCGTATCGAAGAGCAGTTTTGAAATGATCTTCGTAAGCGCTTTCGCCATACGATCATCCACATAGTTAATGTTAAAGTTTACAACCTGAGCTTTCCTCCCTTCCTTCGTCGTCAGTAAACTCTTGATGTAATCAGCGCGACTGATCAAGTTTGGATAATTAAAGTACTCTTTCGCATCGCTGTTAACTAAAGAATGAAGACGCACACTTAAGACATTGGCATAATCAAAGACACGTTCACTCTTTAATACACCTTCACTAATCAAAGCGAAGTTCATCGCTTGCTCTAGGTCCGCAAGTGTATAAGGAATCGTACCATCCGGTGTCTTTAGTTCTAATCCATCGACGATGTACTTTTTGATGAAATCGACGACGATCTCCATCTCTTGCATCTTTCCTGTTTTGTCTATATAAAGACACTGTTTTAACGTCCGAACATAACCTGGTTGGACGATTTCACTTTCAAGATTCAACTCCGCTGTATGAAAATTCGTCAGAATAGCAATGATCTGGTCACGAATCTTCGATGATTCATTGCCACTCATCAAAATATCTAGAATTGCTCTAGCGATGATGTCATTCTTATGTTGCATGTTCTCACTATCTCCTGCCTTTAATACAGGTACGAGCTTGAGTGCCTTCTCAATAATCGGAATCTGATTGGCTGTCGTTACCCCTAGTAAAATGGCAATATCATCTACTCCTAATAACCAAAGTGGAATCTGTAACACATCGGTATCTGGATAATGAGTATTCGTCGTATACACCTTGTAGTTCAGTTCTTTGGAAATGTCATGAAGAGATGAAAAAGCTCTCGTATATTCTCCATAGGCATCAAATAAGAATAGGTTTGCGCCAATGGGTGGCTTCCCTGTTAAAAAAATATTCTGAAGGAGTCTTGCTACTGTGAATGATTTTCCCGCACCCGTATTTCCTAAGATGGCAAAGTGATTACTGAAAAAAGCATTCATCGAGACGTTGATAGGATAGTTATGATATACATTCGAAATGCCAAAACGAACGGTGGAAGAAGTTTGATCTGCACTTCCTAAGATCAAAGCAAGTTCTTCCATCGTCACGATTCTAACAGACGATTGGAAAGAGGGCTTTGCTGTAACACCAGGCAAGAAACGATTCTCTTTGATCTCTCCTACGATGTTCACTTTGATGACATCCTGATGAATGTCACTGATCTCTCCTACTACCTTATGTTTTCCGTCTTCAAAAACGGCGTGAATGTTCACGAGGTTCGCCTGTTTGTTAATATCAATCGAAAGTTTTACCTGAATGACATTCCCCTCAATCGCCAAAATCTTTCCTAACATGTAGCCACCTTCTTATTCTAAAGGTATTATACCATGTCGCCCAAAGAAAAGAAATAACAGATTCACGATTTCTTTAAGACACAATATCCCTCACAAGTCCGAACTCATACCCTAGCTCTCTCATTTGGTGGATAAAATCCTTTAAGGCAAGATAATTTCCTTTCTGTTTGGGATGCAATAAGTAAATCGCCCCCTCGTGATAACGTTCCATCAGTTTTCCTAGGGAGTATTCTTTCGTGTACTCTTGATCAAAGTCCAAGTAATCTGCACTCCAAAAGTAAGTCCGATACCCCATATCCTTTATGATTTGAAGGCCACGTAAACTATACTCTCCCTTCGGAAAGCGAAAGATCTTATCCATCTTTTGACCTGTAATCTTCTGATAATTTTCTTCCATCGTCCGAACTTCCTCTTGGAAGGCTTTGATTCCTGCCTCTGTTGCATAGGCACTCATCTCGCGATGATGATACGTATGATTTCCAATCGAATGCCCCCAATCCACCCATTTCTTAACTTGATCAGCGTGTGTCACCATATAATTTCCACAGAGAAAAAATGTCGCTTGTACATTTTCCTCATAAAGGACTTTCGCAATCTCATCTAAGTACGTATCACTACTTCCCTCATCGAAAGTAAGATAGATCGTCTTATCAGATGGACCCAGAAAATAAGCAGAATAGCTTGCGAGCAAATTGATATCTCCTCCACCTGATGGTCGGTTGTGATCTAATTGATTGTTACTCCACCAACTGAGCATCACATTGTTGATTTGATCATAACTACGATCATAGGCAAAGTATTTTTCTTTCACTTCAACGAGTCTCTTTACAGTGGTCACATTCCCCGCCTGATCCTGTGCTTGATAAACCACTTCATAGATTCCTGCTTTCTTTACATTCACCTGATTTGTAACATTCACCGTTAGTTTTTGATCCTGATTATCCGTAACGCTATATCCTGGTTCTCGATAGTCATCTCCCACCGAAAGTGTCAGCTTAAGGTCCCCTTTCAAAGTAATTTTAGGCTTCTCTGTATCTTGGACGACGACGATTCGCTTCGCATCTTTCTTAATAAAGAGAGGATTGCGCACGCGATAGATGATCTCGTAAGTCCCTGCTTTGGTGGAATCAACAGTACCACTCACTGACACCAATAATTTGTTTCCTAGAAAAGAAGCTGTTGCCCCTTTTTCTTGATAAGTTTCGCCCAAAGCAAGCAAGACGCTATGATCTCCTTTTAAATCAAGTCGAATTAGGAAATAAGTGGCGATCCAACAAAACCAGACAACAAAAAAAATGATCAGCGCTCGCTTCATATTCTCACCCATTAAAGTGTATGAGGATACGTTGCTTTTATGAGCACGAATCATTTTTTTAAAAAGCCTGTGCCGTTTTATCTTCAGGGATCGACAAGAGAGCACGTAAAATATTGGCCC
>CAZJUW010000043.1:0-6725 GCA_964549325.1 uncultured Muribaculaceae bacterium | reverse complement strand
CTTGAACTTTGCTTAGATTACTTCACCACTTGGCAAGTATAACCTCCCTCTTCAAAGTCCGCTACCACATCGGCAATTTTCGTCTGACTGGTATAGTCAAAATACATTCCATTCATTTCAACGAAATTCTGATCAAACTGCGTAAAATCCACTTTCGTGAAATTGTAGACCACTTTCGTTTCCTGCGTCGTATCGGTAAGATCACACTCTACCTGCGTTTCTTCTCCCAGTGCTTCGCGATAACTTTCACATTGCATCTGTAATTGTTGTAAATTTGTCACAATGGGATCCGATATCAGTGTCGTCGTTTCCGTTGCCGAAATCTTCGTAAGCGTATCTTCTTCATAATACGTTTTATAAGTCTCTTGTAAGGTACCATCTGCCAGTTGTCTTTCAAAGTTACATAAATAGTAACCTGACTTCTTTGCTTCGTTCAACAGTGGTTCTTGAGAACGATTCGTCCATTTTGCAATGAATGATGTAATCTGCGGTAAGAACAAGACAAAGGCAAATAGGAAGATGATAAAGACGAGCACGAGACGATACTTCCAATTCTTTTTCTTATCATCATCAGAAGCTACTGGTTCCGGTTTTGGAGTCTCTTTCTTTGGTTCTTCCACAACCTTCTTTTCTGCTACAGAAGGTGTGACGGGTTCAGTCACCTGAGGCATGACGAGTGTTTCCCCTAAGACTTCGGTGTTGGTTTCAGCTTGATTCGCCTTCGGCTGGTCTAAAGGCTGAACTTTTTGATTCTCTGGTTCCGTAATAGGTGACATCACCAAGGTTTCACCTAATACTTCAATGTTATCCTCGACAGGAGTTGTTTTTTTCTCTTCAATACTGTTAGAAGTATCTTTCTCTGTAATAGGTTTCATCACCAAAGTTTCTCCTAATACTTCAATCTCATCTGCGTTGATGTCTTGTTTTGGATTTTTTGCCTCACTCATATTTACACCCTCTTTATTCTTACTTAGTATAGCATACTTTACCCTCTGAGACTAGTAATTCTTTCTTGGAAGTCTTCACCACTTATGATATACGAACCACTCACCAAAATATCTACCCCTTTGACAAGTTCCTTCGTCTTTTCGTTGATTCCCCCATCGACACTGATTTTCGCCTTACTCTTCTTCTTTTTTAACAACTTTTTCAAGTCCGCCACGCGTTTTGGGGTATCCTCTAAAAAAGCTTGTCCCCCTCTTCCAGGATCCACCGACATCACTAAAACGAGGTCTAACTTCTCTAAATAAGGCTCTAACATCGCTACAGGGGTATCAGGTTTCAGGGATAAGCCAGCCTTCACGCCATAAGCGTGAATGAGATCCAGTTCTTCTTCGATGCTCTCTTCATTCTCAAGATGAACAGTTAAATACTCTGTATTGAGCGTTACATATTTCTTAATATACTTTTTGGGCTTTGCCACCATGAGATGAACATCCAATCGTTTCGTCGTAAAGCGTCCGATCTTCTTCATCTCCCGAAAGGGAAGTGACTTATGGGAAACGAACTTGCCATCCATCACATCCACGTGAATCAGATCAGTATCGGTTGTATTCAACTTTCTTAGATCCCGTGGAAAGTTATCACTACTCAAAAAGGAAGTAGAAATTAACATATTCATCCCTTCTTTCCATTTACAATGCGCTGATAATTTTCATAACGACTCTCTAAGATCTTTCCTTCCCGAACGAGCTTCCTAACGACGCACTCTTTTTCTATCAAGTGAGAGCAATCATCATATGGACAATGAACCTTACGAAATTCAGGGAAAGCTTGTTTGATCTCTTCTTTCGTTAAGTTTTCAAATTCTAAAGAGGAAAAACCTGGCGTATCCAACACCTTTCCACCATAAAGTGACCACAGTTCCACCGTCCGTGTCGTATGTTTCCCACGCCCTAATGCCTTCGAAATCTCATTCGTCTTCAACGCTAGATGTGGCGCTAAACGGTTTAACAAACTGGATTTGCCCGCTCCTGTCTGTCCGGTAAAAACGGTCGTCTTACCACGTAGATGACGTTTGATCTTACGAACTTCATGATTATATAACACGAAATAACCAAGTTTCCGATAATATTGAAATAATTTTTTATAGTGCTTTCGCTCCTTCTTAGAAAGCAAGTCATTCTTCGAAAGACAGATGATCGGAGTGATTTTGGCTACCTCACACATCACTAACAGCTTATCGAGTAAAGTCGGCTCAAACGCAGGAAAACTGAGACTTGTTACGATCAACGCTTGATCAATATTCGCCACAGGTGGACGATGGAGTTTTGTCTTTCGCGAGAGTACTTCTGTAATCAGTCGCTTCTCTTCCTCTATAACGACAAAGTCCCCTACGAGAGGGGTTACTTTGTTTTTGCGAAAAACACCACGACATTTACAAGGATATACCGTCTTGCCAACCGTTACTTCATATAAATCGCTTTCTATCTTCGTAATTTGTCCTGTCATAACGTTCCTTTCTTTTAGCGCGTACTATTCGCTGTCTGTATCTTCGCCACTCTCATCCGCCGGGGCACTTGGATTGCTAATCACAGGTAGCGTCGCTACCGTGATCGTAATCGATGCTTGTTCTACGATCGGCGTTCCAGCACTACGTGATTGCCCAATGACCGTTCCCTCTTTATAAGCTGACGTTTCTTTTTCGATGACGGTCAAATTCAGGTTATATTTGTTACAGAACTCTTTGGCTTGATCTAACGTCCAACTTTCCTGCACCATATCTGGATAAACATCCATATTCGGGATATAGAGCGTAATTTGGTCACCCTTTTCGGTCTTCGTTCCCTTAGCCAAACTCTGTCCAATGATTTCTTGCCCAGTGTAATCTTTTCCGGTAAGGTCGATATCTTTCTTTTCGATCGTCACTACTAAACCATAGACATTCTCTAATAGCGTCTTCACTTCAATGTAGTTTTTATCTGTATAATCCTCAATCTCATACTGTTCTACACCTTTGGAAACATAGAGTGTGATCGTACTTCCTTTTTTGACACTTCGACCGGCCGCAGGATTGGTCTTAACGACATTTCCTTCTTTGATTTGATCACTTTCCACTTCTTCGACGTCACTTGCGACTTCAAACCCTGCCTCATGTAATTCTTCTTCCGCTTCGATGACGGTCATGTCCGTAACATCTGGAATCTTGACATCTGGCACTTCCGTCACCGCCGGGATGACTAGAAAGATCACTACCATGGCTACGACGATGACTCCTACTAAGATCGAGAGAATCCAAATCCATTTTCGGGTCTTCTTCTCTACTTCGTCTTCGATTGGATGGGCGATCTCATCTGTATCTTCGACACCCTCTTCGGAAGACGCCTCTTTGATCTCTTCTAAAGAAGAAATCACTCTCGTCTCATCTATATCTTCATGTTCTGGATATTGATACGTATAACGATCCTCGTTCAAACGGTCATCATCTAGACAGGTAAGTAAGTCTTGATGCATTTCTTTCGCATCCGTATAACGATTCTTCGGATTCTTCGCGGCCGCTTTCAAAATGATATTTTCAACAGACTGTGGAATCGATGGATTGTCTTTGCGAAGACTAGGAAGTGGTTCTTTCATCTGTTTGAGTGCAATCTCGACAGCGCTCTCCCCTTTGAATGGTAACGACCCAGATAACAACTCATAAAAGATGATCCCCATCGAATAGATGTCGCTCTTGATCGTACATCCCTTCCCAGATGCTTGCTCTGGTGGAAGATAGTGCACAGAACCCATCACGGAATTGGTCTGCGTTAACTGGGTACTATTAAGAGCCATGGCAATCCCAAAGTCCGTAATCTTGATGGCGCCATCCTCTTGGATCATGATGTTCTGTGGCTTTAAATCACGATGAATGATATAACTATCGTGTGCATGGCTCATGCCATCCGTCAGTTGTAACATGATGTCGATTGCTTCTGATAACGTCAGTTTCCCACGTTTCTTAAGCAACTGTTTCAATGTTTTTCCTTCGATGTATTCCATGACGATGTAATAGTTTCCTTGATCTTCACCCACATCGTAGATCTTTACGATATTGGGATGGGATAGATTGGAAGCCGCCAGGGCCTCTCTACGGAACCTACGAATAAATTTTTCATCATTTGCTAAATCACCACGCAGTACTTTAATTGCTACATTGCGTTCTAAAATAACGTCATACGCCAAGTAGACGTTCGCCATACCACCTTCGCCGATGCTACGAATGATCTCATAACGATCACTAATTTTTTGCCCCTTTGTTATCATTTTTACTCGTCACCTTCCTCTTCCCATGAAAGATATGCAACAGAAATGTTATCGGTTCCGCCCCGATTGTTACTTTTGCGAATTAACTTGATGACTTTCTCTTCAATCTCTAAGTCACTTGTGAGTACTTTTTCAATCTGTTCCTCTTCTAGCATATTCGTAAGACCATCGCTACATAACATGATCCCTTGAATATCCGTATCACAATCGAACACATCAATATCGATTGGATCATTCGCTCCAAGTGCCTTCATGAGAACGTTCTTTTTCGGATGATCCTTGGCCTCTTCTAAAGTAAGTTCACCCGCACTTAACAGTAAGTTCACTAAGGTATGATCGTGCGTCACTTTATGTAGTACATTGTCTTTCAAGACAAACCCAGAAGAATCGCCAATATTTCCAAAGAGAATGTATTCTTTCGTATAAAGAGCCACGACTAAGGTCGTCCCCATTCCTGTACTTTCTGGATGCGTCTTTTCATGACTGAAGATGAGATCGTTGATCTCGTTTACACTTTCTCGCAGCCAGTTTACGGCATCGACTTTCGATAAGTTTAAAAACGTTTCGTTGAAATGTTTTGATAAATAAGTAATCGCGATGGAACTTGCCACTTCTCCAGCAGAATGTCCTCCCATTCCGTCAGCTACAGCTAACAGGTATTCTCCCTCCTGGTTCTTCAAGATGATGACGCTATCTTCATTATGCGTTCTCACCTTTCCAGCATCTGTTAAGTAAAACGATTTCATGCTTCCTCCTTCTTACTTCTAAGTTGTCCACACGCAGCACTGATTTTGGTACCAAATTCTTTGCGAATTGTCACTCCGATATGATTCTTCTTCAGTATATCATAAAACTTCATAATTTGTAACTGTTTACTGCGCTTAAATTCAATATGCTCAGTTTCATTATATGGAATTAAGTTGACGTAACCATTGATGCCTTTTAAAAGACCTACTAATTCCTTCGCACATTCTTCCGTATCATTGACTCCTTCTAATAGGATATATTCAAACGTAAGACGTCGATTGGTCTTTGCTTCATACTCTTCCAAAGCTTGCATCAACTCTTTTAAAGGATATACTTTGGCAATTGGCATGAGCCTTTTTCGCAAAGCATCATTCGGCGCATGTAAACTGATCGCTAGGTTCACTTGGTATGGAAAGTTCATGAATTCTTTGATCTTAGGAACGACGCCACAGGTAGAAACCGTAATATGTCGACTACCAATCTGCAGTCCTTTTGGATGATTGATGATCTTGATGAATGCGATCAAATTATCATAGTTATCAAACGGCTCTCCGATCCCCATGACGACGACGTGACTGATTCGTTCTTTTAAATTCTCTTCGACCAACAAAATTTGTTCAACCATCTCACCAGTTGTTAAGTTACGTACTTTTTTTCGTCTTCCACTTTCACAGAAAGCACATCCCATATTACAGCCAACTTGACTGGACACACAGATACTATTTCCATAATCATGGCGCATGAGAACGGCTTCAATCATCTCGCCATCTTCTAGACGAAAGAGATACTTATTCACATCTTGATCCTCTTCTTTTGTCATCAGTTGTAGCGTCGATAAAGAGAAATCCTTCTTGATCTCAGCCATCATTTCTTTTTTAATGTTAGTCACCTCATCCCAAGAATGAATTCTCTTTTGATAAAGCCACTCGAATAGTTGGCCTGCGTGAAACTTCTTGTCATTTTGCTTCAAAAAATAGGCCTCTATTTCTTCTAAAGTGCAGTTGTAAATTGATTTCGTGTTGATCACTTCCTTTATGTAGTTATTATATCATGTTTTGGATATGGAATTGTTTTGGGAAGAAAAAAGGAAAAAAATCTAGCTTTATTTCTAGATTCAAAATCACTCTCTATCACGGTACTAGCCCTTTCGATAGCCTCGTCAAGCGAGCGTAATCAAATACGGTCTATCATCCGCTATCTATTTCAAAATAAGGCTTTTTTCTATACAAACCTTACTTTTGCCTTCCATTATTCTTTCCTAGATCATTTGTCTTTCCTGTTTCTAAGACACTTTGTGTATAACGGGCGAAAATGGCATTTTGCTGTTCTTGCATTTGTACCTTCCTGTCAACATCCGTTGCATTCTTCTTTTCCATTTGCATAGACTGAAGCCTAAAAAGTTCACTTTGAATATCCTCTCGTGAAATTTTACAAGTCTCATTATCGATTTCTCTTTCTTCAAATGATAATGTATGATCCCTACTCATTTCTTCTTTTGTCAATAAACAATATGGTAACGTTTGCTTTCCTCGCTGCCATGAGCAAGCGTCCCAGCATGGATCACAATACAACATATTTTCGTCATCAATACGAATGATACTATGATAACCATCTGATGGTAACGTGACTTGATCATGGTAAGATTTGTTTACCTTAATTTTATCTTTGCCAGCAATACACATGACATTTTTTGTGGAAATGCCCAAAATTTTCGCTATATATTGCATAGACCTCGT
>CAZJUW010000042.1:0-6845 GCA_964549325.1 uncultured Muribaculaceae bacterium | reverse complement strand
TACGCCTAAAATAGCAATAACAATTACGCTAGTCTTATGTTTCTTTTCTTTCTTTGGTGGATCCACTTTGTCTTTTTCCGTGACAACATCCACTACCGGTTCTTTTTCGTTTTCACTCATGTTTTCACATCCCTCTTATATTAATTCTAGTTATAAATAACCTTTCTTTGCAAGAAAGCCAAAAATGTTTTTTTTCTTCTTGTCAAAAAATAGACAAAAATGAAGAATGCTCATCTTTCCTTCTTCACCAAAGAAAGCCTTTCCTTTTCTGGTAAAACCTGCTAAAATATAGTCAGTTTGGAGTGATGTAGATGTTAAAAGTAAACGACATTATCGACGAAAAGGACAAACGGCTTCGTCTCGTCAGCAAGGAGGTTGTCTTTCCACTTACGAAAGAAGATCAAAAGAACATCGATCTAATGCTAGAGTACCTCACCAATAGTCAAATTGATACACTGGCGAAAAAGTATGATTTACGTCCTGGAATGGGACTTTCAGCCATTCAGTTAGGAGTTTCAAAACGGTATCTCGTCATCGTTCACGAAGTCGGAGAAGAAGAATTTGATAATTACGTCGTCATCAATCCAAAAATTGTCAGCAACTCGATGGAAAAGATCTATGTCGAAATGGGCGAAGGGTGCCTTTCCGTCAACCGTGAAGTGGAGGGCATCGTACCAAGATATGCCCGTGTCACGATTGAAGGTTATGATCGAAACGGCCAAAAGATCAGTATCCGAGCTCGTGAGGAATTAGCCATCGCCTTTCAACATGAAATTGATCATTTAAATGGCATCCTCTTCTTCGATCATATTGATCCCAAAAATCCATATCAAGGAAAAGATGAATATCGTGCCATTTGATATTCTTTTTTTTACTCTGGAAATTGGCTATCTGTTGCTGTATCCAAAAAGAAAAGCACTTTTTCAGTGATTTTCCTTGGCAATTTTATCTAATTTGACACTCACTAGTTTACTGACGCCAGACTCTTGCATCGTAATTCCGTAAAGAGTATCCGCATACTCCATCGTCTTTTGCTTATGCGTAATGATCAAGAATTGCGTTTTATGTTTATAGTGATCTAAGTACTTTCCAAATTGATCAACATTCGCTTCGTCAAGAGATGCTTCCACTTCATCAAAAAGACAGAATGGAACGGTTCTAACATTTAAGATGGCAAACAGCAAGCTGATGGCAGTTAATGTCTTTTCCCCACCTGACAATAATGAAATCGTCGTTAATTTCTTGCCTGGTGGAGATGCGATGATGTCAATTCCTGTCTCTAAGATATCGGTAGGATCCGTCAGTTTCAACAAGGCATTCCCACCGTGGAATAGTTCGCGGAAAACTTCTTTGAACTCCGTGTTAATTGCCTCAAACGTCTTCGCGAATTCTTCTTTCATGACAGCATCCATCTCGTCCATGATCTCTAGTAATGTATCCTTAGCCTTTAAAAGATCTTCTCTTTGACTTATGAGAAATTGATATCTGGTATTGATTCGTTCAAATTCTTCAATGGCGCCTAAGTTTACCATTCCTAACTCTTTGATGCGCCTCTTACAGACCTGTACTTTCTTACGGACTTCGTCGATTTCTTCCGTCAGAACTCCTACTTCTTTGGCCCGTTCAAAAGATAGATTGTACTCTTCGGAAAGTGTTTCTAACATCGTATCGAGTTGGTAGCCAACTTTACTGTAGTCAATCTCTAGATTTTTGAGCTCTTGTTCTTTGCCATGAACGAAAGAATTGGCCACTTTTTCTTCGGCTTCCATCGCCTCAATCGTTTCGCGAAGTTCTCCGATCTTGGCGGTTTTCCCTTTTTCTTCTTGGATGATCATCTCTTTCTTGGCAACCGCATCGTAATAGGCCTTGATCACTTGTTCTTCGGTAGCGGAAAATTCTTCCGTCCCGACCAGGGATAACGCTTTGAATTCTTTTTCGGCATTTTCACATTCACGAAGAAGTTCTTTCTTGATCTCTTCTTCTTTCAAGTGATTTTCGGTTTCTAAGGCATAACTTTGTGATAGTTGAAAGACTTTTTCCGTTAGAAGTTTGCGTTTGTCAATCGTTCTTTGATACTCTTCTTCCTGTGCTTTGAGACTTTCTTTCAGTTGTAACTGGGTACGTTTCTTCATCTCTAATTCTTGACGCAAAGAGATGATGCTCTTTTGGAATCCAGTCGAACCACCACTCATGCTTCCACCAACGTGAATGATATCCCCATCCAAAGTCACGATCTTGTAACGGAAGGCAATTTTCTTACTGATGGTAGTCGCGTGTTCTAAGGTATCTACTAAAAGGATATTTCCCAGTTGGTTATCGATGATGTCACGATACTTTGCTTCATATGTCACTAAGTGGGCCATCGTATCGATGTAGCCAGTACAACCTTCTAATACTTCAAGGACATTCAAATCAACACTCCGTCCACGAATGACCGAGATTGGGAAGAAGGTTGCCCTTCCTTTTTTATTTTCCTTTAAATAGTAGATCGCTTCTTTCGCTCGGTCTTCATTATCCACGACGATGAAGTTTCGTGATCCCGCCAGAGCAACCTCTAACGCTTTGACATATTTCGCATTCGTCCGTACTAAATTTCCAATTGTATCGTGAATTCCAAAGAGTTGATGAGAGGAAAGGACACTCTTGACACTGTAAGGAACCCCTCCACCCTCTTCGATCTCTCGAGAAAGAGTTTCGATTTCATGCCCAAGTGTAACTGCTTCCCGATCACGATAAGTGTACTCTTTCAAGAGAAGATCTTCTTTCTGTTTCCACTTGACTTCTTCCCTTTTGCTCTCTTCCACTTGTTCATTCAACTGTTCCAAAGTTTTTCTATGTTCTTCCAAAGTAGCAGTCGCCACACTTAAATCTTTTTCTAAACGTGCCTTTCGTTCTACAAGAGCCAGTTTCTGCTTTCCTACTTTGTCGTCTTCCTTATGATATTTACTTCGTTCTTCCATCAGTTGTTTGTCACTGTTGAGTCGCTCCACTTCTTCCGTAAGAGATACAAGACTCTTATGACAAAGATCCAGCTCTTTTTCTAAAGTGGCAAGTTGTGACTTCTTCTCTAAGATGGAAGCAGAAGTTGCATTTCCTGTAGAAGAATGTTCTAAAATGGTCGCTTTGATTTCTTCCATCTTTTTGGCTAGTTCATGATAAAGGGCATGATTTCGTTCAATGTCAAAAACCAAAAGACCAACTTCATACTGCTCTAAGGCATGTTTATTTTCTAGATATTCTTTTGCTTCGGCACTTTGCTTACGAAGAGGCTCTACTTGCTTCGAAAGTTCCTCAATAATGTCTTCTACTCGTTCTAGATTATCGTGTGTCCTATCTAACTTGCGAAGTGCTTCTTCTTTTCTTTTTTTATACTTCAAAACGCCAGCGGCTTCTTCAAAGATGACACGACGTTCTCTTGAGGAATCACTTAAGATCTTATCGACTTCTCCTTGGGAAATGATGTTAAAGGACTCCTTGCCAATGCCACTATCTAAGAAAAGATCCGTCACATCTTTCAAGCGACATTTTTCGCCATTTAAATAATATTCATTTTCGCCACTGCGATAAACACGTCTACGAACAGCGATCTCTTCATAAGGCAAATTCAAGTAGTGATCACTATTGTCAAAGGTCAAAGTAACACTGGCCACATTTAACGCATTTCGACTCTTCGAGCCTGAAAAGATGACGTCTGTCATCGTCCCGTCTCCGCGAAGAGACTTCACGGATTGTTCACCTAATACCCAACGAACGGCATCGACAATGTTACTCTTGCCACTTCCATTTGGTCCAACGATACAAGTTGTTTTATCATCTAAAGCAATCGAAAGTTTATCCGCAAAAGACTTAAATCCGGTCGCTTCAATCTGTTTTAAATACATAGTCTCACACCCTACTCATATGAATTTATTATACAATAGAAGGCCAAAGAAAAAAAGAAAAATCACGGTTTATCGTGATTTTCTACTTACAAAACTACTTGTATATTAGTCGCTCAGTGGATTGCCGTTAGCGTCTACGTTAATATTGCCACAAAGGATCAAAATACCTTCGATGAGTCCCCAAATACCTGAGACTGTCGCACCAATTCCGCAAGTTAGGATAGTAATGAGTAGTTGTGCGACGGCCTTTCCCGTATACCCTAAATAAAAGTTGTGAACCCCGAATGATCCTAAGAAAATGCCAAGCAAACCTGCTGCAATCTTTGACTTTGCATTCGCGTTTGCATTTTGGTTATCTTCTTTGTTGATTCTAACGCCACACTTCAAGCAGATATCTTGTTCCTCGTTTAACTTTGCTCCACAATTTTGACAAAACTTAGCCATTCTTCTTCAATTCCTCCATTCGTACAACTTCATCTTATCATATCATTTTTTCGCATGCAAACAAAAATCTTCGCTTCTCATAACTGATAGACAAACTGGCTTTCTATATATTCCTCTTCTTTACATGCCATTTCACGATCACATCTCGTTGCACAAGGCTCTTGAAAGAAGACACTACTACTTTTCCTCGACACTTCTCGCTTCCGAAAGTAATGTCTCTAACGTCGTGATTTCATAGTTACGCTGTAAGACGTAATCGATCACAACTGGAAGTTCTTTGAGGAATTGTTGATCTAAATTAGTAAAGGCGATGATGCTTCCATTGGCCATCTTATTTTTCACGGTACTGTAAGGGGAACTGTTCACTAAAACAGTTGGAATGACGGTGTGCATTTTCATCTTTTCACAAAGCTCTAACACTTCCTTCTGATCGTACTCTGCATAACAGTACTTTCCTTTCGTATGGGTGATATTTTGTAACTTCAAAAGAGCATCACGAAACTTGAGTTCTTCATAAGTCCCGTCATAATCTAAGATTTCTAATTCTTGTTCATCCTGCGCCAATGGATAGACTAAATCAGGATTTTCCTCTACTAATTTTCCATCAAGGAAAAACGTTGCCCGAAGGTTCTTCGCATCTAAGATCGTTTGGATCGACTCGATCACATCCACATCGCGGTCGATCTTAAAGACAAAGGAAACAGCGCTCTTTACGGTATTACCACTTAAAATGTAGCGATCATAATAATCTTCAACACTGATCGTAGGATTCGTTTCAGAAAAAACTAGGAGACTTTCATTGTACTCACCATACTGTTTCATTTTTTCGAAACTCGCGACAGTATCAATCTTCGTTCCATTGTAACCTGGAATGAGATAATCGTCTCCTACGACAGCGTCCGTCGCTCCAATTTCCTTCTGCCCGGACACTTCTTCAATTTTTTTCATGATTGGATCGTTCCGACGCATGATGTCGACGGCTTTATCTGTGTAATAGAAACTAAAACAGATGAGCACGACCGCTCCTAGCATTTCCAAAACTTTCTTCTTCATACATTTCACCTAATCTACTATATGAAATGAAATTTGGAGTCATTCTCACTTCTTTCCAAAGAAAAAGACTACTGTTCGATCAATTCGAACCGATAGTCTTGTGCTACGTCAGGATATTTTTGATGGTCTACTTTCCCTAGAAACATCTCTTTGGAGCGTACCCAAACTTGTTCTTCATCAACGTGGCGATAGATGACTAATTCTTCTAAGGACTCAGAGTCTTTCGCAAGGGCCATCACTTCGACTGTCTTTCCTTTGAAGTGATGGTACCTTTCCCCTACATGAATCTCTCTCACTCGCCTTTTTCTTCCTTTGTTTCTTTCTTAGCCACTTTTGGTTTTGGGAGTGCTTCTTTTCGCGAGAAGTTCATTCTGCCACGCTTATCAACACCCATACATTTGACGATGATTTCGTCGCCAACTTTGACGACATCACTTGCCTTTTCTACCCGTTTATGATCAAGTTGGGAAACGTGAACCATTCCTTCGCAACCAGGCCATAACTGAACGAAGCAACCAAAATCTTCGACTTTGACGACCTTGGCTTGGTAAATCTCGCCTTCTTTGGCTTCTTTGATCACATCTTGAATCATCTGGGCAGTCTTATCAATCACTTCTTGATCAGTATGATAGATGATAACACGACCATCATCTTCCAAGTCTACCTTGACAGCGTTAAGGTTGTTGACGTCTGTAACGTTACTTGCTTCACAGATAATCTTCGTAATCATCTCGCCACCTTTGCCGATCACTTCGCGAATCTTTCCAGGATCGATCATGAAGGTCATCATCTTCGGGGCATACTTTGATACTTCTTTACGAGGTTCTGGAATCGTATCATGAATGACGCCTAAGATCTGCATACGGGCATCCTTCGCTTGGTAAAGTGCCTGCTTTAAGATCTCTCTGGTGATTCCGGCGATCTTGATATCCATCTGTAAGGCACAGATACCATTTTGGGTTCCTGCTACCTTGAAATCCATATCGCCTAAATGATCTTCCATCCCTTGAATATCCGTTAAAATCGTGTAGTCATCGCCATCAGTGATGAGTCCCATCGCAATTCCAGCAACAGGTGCCTTGATTGGAACCCCTGCAGCCATCAGGCTCATACACCCTGCACAGATACTTGCTTGTGAACTACTTCCATTACTCTCTAAAATCTCAGAGACAACACGGATCGTATAAGGAAACTCCTCTTCTGAGGGAATGACTTGGGCTAACGCCTTTTCTCCTAAAGCACCATGTCCAATTTCTCTTCGCCCTGGTGCGCCATAGCGACCTGTCTCTCCTACAGAGAACGCTGGAAAGTTATAGTGTAACATGAATCTTTTTTCATCTTCTAAGCTGAGTCCATCCAAAATTTGATGTTCGCCTAAAGCACCCAGCGTCGTAACACTTAAACTCTGTGTCTGTCCTCTTGTAAATAAGGCAGAACCATGTGTTCTTGGCAAAAGATCAATCGCCG
>CAZJUW010000041.1:0-6953 GCA_964549325.1 uncultured Muribaculaceae bacterium | reverse complement strand
ATTCGCTTCGATCTTCGAAATATCTAAAATGCCATTCACGATTTCGAGTAAGTTATTAGATGCCGTGATGATATCCTGTGCATCCTGTTTGGCATCTTCCAAACTATCTTCATTCACGATACACTCACTAAAGCCTACAATGGCATTTAAAGGCGTTCTAATTTCATGTGACATACTCGATAAGAAATCTGTCTTAGCTTGATTGGATTTTTCCGCCTGGTTCTTCGCATAATTTAATTGATAGATCATCTTTAAATCAGGGTTTTCAATGGTGTGATACATCAAGTGGCTGATGATCGTAATGGACAAAGAAATCAATAACACTTCAGGATAAAACATATAGATCACATAAAAAATGCTCATTAGTATGACGAAAACAAAAATGGGAATGATCTTTCGCTTATTGATCCTCTTGATATTCCAAAAGACCGAAATCATAGCTGTACAAACCATCAGGCAGGCCATGATTGACATATAAGTCGGTGCTGCTCCTGTAGCATACATTATAATTCCATTTCGATAATGGTGTTCAAGGGGTAGAAAGACCATCACTCCACCAATTAAGAGGAACAAAAATATTAACACCAAAATATTCATCCGGTGGTTCTGATGCAGAAAGCGAGATACCGGCTCATTCTTTTCGTTTGAGATCAGAATAATGTAATAAGAAAAAAGTAAGATCCACGCTAAGATGTAAATAAAATAAGCTTTTTCTAAGATTAAAATCAGCAAAGTATTCTCTTTCCAATAATAGACTGCCAACATGAACAACAATTCAACGATTAAAACGATGAAATTACTGCTTAAAATCCACTGATAAATTCTATTTTCTTCATTCTGTAACTTCTTCTTCATCCCATAGATAAAAAGTAATAACAATAAAAAGAAGAAACAACAAATATTAGAGGAAATAATGATCAAATTCAAATGACTTCACCTCTACTCTATCAACATTATAAAAAAAATTCTATGCTTTGTAAATAAAAAGGCATTCAGCAAGACTTTGCCAAACGCCTATAAATGATATTCATTTTGTAAAGATGTCCGATCTGTTTTAAACTTACGAATTGGTTTTTTACGAATGACAAAAGTCTTTTCGGGACGTTCCTCTTCTAACAATTGTTCTTCGATCAATTCATTCACTTTTGCAATTACGATTTGTGGATCTAGATCTTTCGCAGGAACGATGAAGAGATATGGCACTTCATAATCCTCGTGTCGCGGATCTTTACCAGAAACGATGATAGCCTCTTGCACTTCTGGTACTTGCAAGATCTTGTTTTCAATTTCAAGCGGAAAGACACGTTGATCCGGGAAGATGTGAATGCCACCACGACCCAAGACGTACAACATTCCTTGTTCTGTCATATAACCAGTATCGCCAGTATAAAGCCAACGTGCTCCATCCTCTCTTTGTTCTAAAACGGATGAGGTAAGTTTGGAATCATCATAACTAAGCATCAACCCTGGCCCACTCTTGCCAATGACACCCATTTGACGATAAGGAAGCTCCTCTTTTGTTTTTTCGTCAAAAATGGCGATATTAGTATCAATCAGCGGAATGCCAGAGGAACCGGAAAGAAGCATTTCTATGCCCATGGCAATCGTAAAGTCAGAGCCTCCTTCACTTTGGCCATATCCTTCACTGAGAGTAGCCTTACAATTATGTTTTTTCATAAATTCTTCAATTGACAATAAGTGTTTCTGATGTAATGGTTCTGCTCCAAAACCGAACATCTTGACATAACTCATATCATAATCATCTGGAATACGTTTACTATTTTGCAACACTTCGAAAAAGATTGGAATCGCAGGCCAACAATTTGCTTGATAATGCATAAACTCAAGATCGACATCTTCCAATCTACAGTAAGGGTCTAAGATCACTTTCTTCCCATCCGCAAGAGGATAACATGTCATCGCGACAATCGTCGCCACTAAGGTAGGTGGCAAAATGGTAAGTAACCAAGTATCTCTTTTCGCTTGATGAGAAGGAAACAGTGACATCTGATTGATCACACCTAAAGCAGATTCCGAAGAATGCTTCACCTCCTTGGGGACTCCAGAAGATCCACTCGTGAAAGCGGAAAACAGATGTGCTTTGGGATCCTCTATCATCGCCAGTGTTTCTTGATGATATCCTTTTTCTAAAAACGTCGATAAATTGATATTTCGTTCGTCAGTCGAACGAGCAAGAGAATAACGGGAACGAATTTCGTCCATGATATTGTCGCGGACGCTACATTGATCTTCCACCGAAAAAAGAGGATCAACCATGACAATATGTTTTAAATTCGTATTGTCATAAAGATATTTGACATCCTCACTACGAATAAAGTCCGGAGCAAAATACCAATCGATTTTTTTCTTGTGAAGAATAGAAGCAATCTCCTGAGTTGTACCCTGATACAAAATCATCGTCGCACCGATCATTTCTGTTGCAAATAATAATTCTAAGTATTCTGGAACCGAATCGAGAGAACTCAAAAAGGCAGTTCCTTTCGTGATTCCATTAGCTGTCAAGGCTTTGGCAAAGACATTGACACGAGCAAAGAAGTCTTTGGCTAAAATATCCGTTCCATAATAGTGAAGCATGATATCCTCATCATCCCATGCATCCTTGATGCGATCGAGGATCTTAGTATACTCTTTTCGTGGTTGAAATAATTGATCTGGATAATTCCCTAACCAAGGCTTATCGATACTTGGAAAACCTACATTAGGACCCAGGAGATCACCACGAGCAAGGCGGGCTAAATAAAGATCACGCTCTCTTTTTTCTTCTTCTGTGAGACAAGAAAGCCACTCTTTCAATTTCTTTAAATTTTCTTGTGTCATAATAAACCCCCAAACTTGATTCCGTTTCGATAGCATGTTCACACAATAGGCATATTTTAACATAATCCCACTATTTCGTCAAATATCGTTTCCCTTTCTATCATAGAAAGAACCTGTTTTTCCGTCTATACATTCTTCGTCTTCACGGCTTTGCGGATGCGATTCCAAACTTTATCTGTCGAGTAGTTTAGGATGCCTAATTTATAGATCTTAAGTCCACGCTTGAGGATGATCACATTAAAGAGAACTAACACACCGATTGAGATCATAACATCGAAGATACTGATTTGTCCTAAGATGAGCAAGGCAGGAGACAACATCGCGGAAAGGAAGGGAACATATGATAAAACGCGAATGAACGTCGAACCATCAAACATTCCGGACATGATCGAAAGAAAGTAACCCACCATCGTAATCATCATCATTGGCGTCTGGATCTGTTGATAATCTTCCATATTCACCGTCATCGAAGCTAGGATCCCTGCCACGAGAGAATACGCCAGGAACGAAAGTAACATGAGTACTAACGTCAATGGAATCAAAGATCCTAACTGGGACAGTAAGCCTGTCTTAGATAGCGTCGTCATAAGCCCACTTAAAAGTTCACCTAAGCTACCACCAGAAAGATCATTGCTTCCGCCTCTTAATAGAAATCCGATCAAAACGTATAAAATCAAAAGGAATCCTTGACTGATCACGAAGAGATTGCCCGATAATATTTTGGAAAAGAAATGAGTCTTTGGAGAAACATTAGAGATGATGATCTCCATACTACGCGTCGTCTTTTCTTCACAGATCTCGGCACCAATCATTTGAACTAAGAAGATCGTCAACATAAAAAATGGTAGGATGATCGTGGGAAAGATAGAACTCATGACGGTATCCATCTGTTCATCGATATCTTTCTCTTCACCTAAGACAATGCGATCAACCGTGATACTTTCGGTGATTTGTGCTAAGAGCGTTGGATCGAGATTCATCTGCGATATTACGTAGCTAGACCTCGTTGCATTGAGCGCCGATAATAAGGTCTGATACGTCACGGTATTGATCTTTCCTTCCGAGATCACGGATGCTTTGAGATAAGTTACATCATCTTCCTCTAATGCGACCAAAACCTCATCATCCTCTAACGCTTCTTTCAAGCTAGAAATAGATCCCTCTACTTTTCGGAAAACGATATGGTCATCTTCTCCACTCTTCTCCTGCAAGGAAGCAAAGGAACTTTCTAACACTTCATAATTCAGATTCGTCTCATCTAATACCAATACTTCTAATGGCTTATCAAAATCACCACCAAAGAAAGAGATCACTCGATCGAGGTTGATAATACCGATGATCGCAATTGCCAAGATCAAATTGACTACCAAAAACCATTTGGTCTTCATCTTCTTTTTTAAACTGATTTTCGTAAGATACCAGAGTTTACTTCTCATTCCACTCACCTACTTTCTCAATGAAGATCTCATTTAAAGTTGGCTCTAACACCTCAAACTTCGTCACCGCAAGATCACGAATCGCTTGGAATAATGGTTTTACCACTTTGGAATCAGTAATCGCTACTTCGTATTCTTTCTTGTGTTTGATCACCCCTGTGACCCCTTTGATCTTGGTAAGCTTCTTTTCGTCTAACCCTTCCGCTTGGATCAAAACTTTCTTCCGTGGATACTTCTCTTTGATCTTATCTAAGTACCCCTCTAAGATGACATGTCCATGAACTAAAATGACCAATTTGGAACAGAACTCTTCGATGTGTTCCATCTGATGAGAAGAGAAAATAATCGAACATCCTTCTTTTTGTAAGGCGGCAATCGCTTCTTTTAATAACTGAACGTTGATCGGATCCAAGCCCGTAAATGGTTCATCTAAAATCAATAATTTCGGATGATTGATGATCGCGGAGATGAACTGAATCTTCTGTTGGTTTCCTTTGGAAAGCTCTTTGATCAAACGATCCTTATATTCCATCACTTCAAATTTTTCAAGCCAGTAATCAAGTGACTTTAAAATTTCTTCTTCGCGCATTCCCTTTAAAGCTCCATAAAAGAGGATCTGTTCCTTGACTGTCATCTTTCCTAGAAGACTCCGTTCTTCCGTCACGAACCCGATTTTATCCGTTACCGTATAGTCGATCTTCTTGCCATCTAAAGTAGCACTTCCAGTATCAGGGTCTAATAGTCCCATGATCATCCGGAAAGTCGTCGTTTTTCCAGCACCATTCTCCCCTAACAGGCCGAATACCTCGCCATCTTTTACTTCGAACGAAAGATGATCAACCGCCAAGTGATCACCATAGTATTTCGTCAGATTCTCTACCTTTAACATATTCTCGCCTCTTTACACTCATTATAAAAGAAAAGCATAGAAAAAAGAAGCACTTTTGCTCCTTTGGAAAAAGGTTTCATAGTGAAACTCTATGCTTTGGGAACGATCTTCACGACGGAACGATTTGTAAAATCAAGTGTCTTTACGAACCGATCTAATTCCTTCTTTGAAAGAGATTGAATGATCGAAATTTTATCATCGATGATATGTCCATAATTCATAATGTCATCATACAAGTTGAGGACCGTTGTCTCGACGACATCGATCATCTTATATTCACTTGCAATCCATACCTTCTTCATTCGTTCGAAGTCTTCTTTGGTAATCTCAACCTCTTGAATGACTTTTTCTACTTCTTCTAAATAACGTTCTGGATCTTTCGTTTCGGCAACCATCGTAAACAAGCGATAGGAAGCAGTATCGTTCATTTCAGTATAAAATGAACTCATCCATTGTTCTTTCCGTGCCTTTTCGCGGAAGAGTGACGTACTTCCAAACATTAAAGTTGCAAACATCTGTAAGTAAAGATCCTGTAAGTACTTGTCCGCAACACAGAATTTATGACGATCAAACTTAAACGTGATTCCTACCTTCGGAATCTCCACCGGCATCGGGATCGTTTGTTCTTTCTTGGAAACGGCAAGTGGCTCATGATAGCTCTTCGTCTTCACTGTTTTACAAGAAGTTAAGTTACCTACTCGTTGTTTCACCACTTTTAATGTTTCCTTGACATCTTGTGGACCAGCGACAATTAAGAACATATTCGCTGGCTGATAGAACGCGTGATAACAGTCATATAAGTCTTCCTTCGTAATCTTCGTGATGTCCTCTACTTTTCCGGCAATGTCAATTCGCATAGGATGTTCTTTTAAGACGCTTTCTCGTAAAGCACGCTCCATAACCCACTCTGGCATATCGTCATACATCTTGATCTCTTCCGTGATGATTCCCTTTTCCTTCTCCACATTTTCATCTGTAAAGTAAGGAGTACTAACGAAATTTAAGAGATAATCTAAGTTTTCTTTCAAATTCTTCGTTCCTGCACATAAATACTGCGTACTATCAAACGACGTCATCGCATTTGACATCGTCCCCGACTGATTGAAAAAGGAAAATGGATCCATACCATCTGGTTGCTCAAACATCTTATGTTCAAGGAAGTGAGCAATACCGTAAGGTACTTTCTTCATCTTCTTTTCCCCTACGGGCGTAAACTCTGTCACTAAAGAGCCATACTTCGTCGCATACGTCATGTAATAATTCTTTTTACTTTCATAAGGAACTAAGAATACTTCTAATCCATTTTCTAACTTCTCATAGTAAACAGACTGTTCCATCTTCTTTAGCGTAATCTCTTTCATTCTCCATCCCCCTCTAATAAGTAAATCGTATCGACATGTACTTTTTGGGCAACACGTTCGATTTCGCGTTTTGTCACGCGTTTCATCTTTTCACGCTTGGTCTTTAAGTCATCGGTTCCTAACAGTTCCATGGTATAGTAACTTTCCATGATCTCCAAAGGAGAGTCCAGTGCTTCATCAATGGCCGTTGTAAAGTACTCTTTCGCCTTGTTGATGTCCTCTTCTGAGAAAGCTCCTTTCTGCATCTCTTTTAACTGTTGCCTGATGATCTTCACGGCCTCTTGAGAAGTAGATTTATCAACCCCTGCGGTAATCATCAACAAGCCATCTAACTTATTCGCAACACTCCGTACCACATAAGCAAGTGAATGCTTTTCACGTACTTCTTGGAATAACTTCGAATCACTACTGCCACCATAAATGATATTA
>CAZJUW010000040.1:0-7074 GCA_964549325.1 uncultured Muribaculaceae bacterium | reverse complement strand
TTCGATGTTTTAGCAAAGCGTTATGAAAACCGCAATGGTGGTTATACGAGAATTTTAAAGATGGATGAACGTCGTGGTGATGATGCATTGATGGTAACACTTCAATTATTGCCAGACGAAACAGACAGCAAAGAAGCAAAAGAAAAAAAGACGAAGAAAGAGGCTAGTAAGTAGTCTCTTTTCATATGGAACGGGTTACATTAGGGAAAAAGAAAATATTCTTGGCAAGAAGTGGTAAAAGCATGTTTTTCTATGATATAATGGCAATAGGCGGTGGTTGTATGAAAGCACTTATTACAGGCGCCTCGAGTGGGATCGGTCGAGAGATGGCTCTTTATTTGAGCGAACTGGGGTATGACTTAATTCTAGTTGCACGCAGCAGAGACAGACTAGAGGAATTACAGGGGAGGCTAAAGACCAAAGTAAAATTGATTGTTTTGGATCTTGCCAATGAACAGAAACTAAAAGAACTGTACGTTCTTTGCAAGAACGATGACATCGACGTTTTGATCAATAATGCTGGCTTTGGAGACTGTGGTAAATTTGTAAATACGGACCTTAATAAAGAACTTGATATGATCAATGTGAATATCAAGGCCGTGCATGTCCTTACAAAGTTATTCTTACGTGATATGAAGAAAAAAAATCATGGATATATATTGAATGTCGCGTCGGCAGCTGCTTTCGAACCAGGACCATTGATGGCTACTTATTATGCTACTAAGGCTTATGTATTAAGACTAACAGAAGCGATATATGAAGAGCTTCGACGAGTAGGGAGCAACGTTGTCATTTCGTGTTTATGCCCTGGACCTGTCAATACAAACTTTAATCGCACTGCAGGAGTAACTTTCTCTCTGAAAGCAAAGAGTGCTGAAGAAGTTGCGAGAATAGCAATCGATAATATGTTGAAAGGAAAGTTGTTAATCATTCCAGGTGGAAAAATGAAATGGGTCAAATTCTTAGGAAGATTTGCCTCTGACAAGACACTTGCGAAGATCACTTATGGAATACAGAGAAAAAAGTTAGAAAGATAACAAAGGTCTTTCTTTTTTTTGTACTTCGCTTTATAATAAAGACTAGTTTTAGAAAGTTGGGGGTTTTGAGATGGAAAGTATCATGCGGACGAAACATCTTCGATATGAACCAGTCTTTGAAGATTTCAATATCACGATACCGAAGGGAAAGTTTACGGCAATTGCTTCAGCAAATGGACAAGGGAAAACGACGCTTATTAAGTTGTTGAGTGGCATTATCCCTACCGATGAAATGGTGTGTTTTGAGTATTCTTATGCGCCAGTACAAGATAAGAAAAAATATTATCGTGATGTCGAGGTTTTGCTTGCAAGCGAAGCACCTATCTTCTTATTCTCAACGGTTTATTCAGAAATTTCTTTCCCCCTAGAGAATTTGAACTATTCTAAAAAAGACATCAAGGAAAAAGTGGAAACACTTGCGAAAGAATTGGAGATTGAAGAAATTTTGGCAGAGCACCCAAAGAATCTCGTAGGCTTTAATCTTTTGAAGGTCCGCTTGGCACTTGCAGTGATTGGAGAACCGAAAGTACTACTTTTAGATGATCCTTTCTTATTTTTGACAAGAGATGAGCGAAAGTTCTTGCAAAACATCTTTCGTTCTTGGACGAAAAAAGGAATCACTGTTGTACTTACAACATCAAACTTAGAGGACACAACTGGCTGTGATGAGGTTATGATTTTAAATGAGGGAAAGATCGTCATAGAGGGAGGATTAGAAGAGGTCTATTCTCATCAAAAACAACTCGTAAAATTGGGGCTAGTGGTTCCATTCCTTGCCGATTTATCGTTCAAGTTAGAGTTTTATGAACTAATCGATAAAATCGAATTAGAACAAGAAAAGTTGGTGGATGCGTTATGGAAATAGTCGTCAAGAATGCAAGTTATGCAGCATATAAAAAACTTAACTTCACGCTATCGACAGATGCGATGATCGGAATTTATACAGATGATCTTTCTATTTTGAAGTTGTTATCATCAAGTGATAAAGTGACAGGTAGTATCTCTTATGACGGTGTTACGAATAAAAAAGAAAACCTTGGAAAATTGCGTAGAGAGGTCGCTTATTTTGAGAGTAGTAAACCACTTCCGGTGTTAGAGACAGTCGATGAACAACTTCGTCTCTACTTTTATCAGAACCATCTCCCAGTTAAGGATTTAGAGAATAGAATTCCCGCTTCTTTCCGCATCGTAGGTTTGTCACAGGAAATTTTAAAACGAAATTATGCAACACTTTCTTTTGCGGAACAGTACTTCGTTCGCCTTGCGATGGTGTTGATTCCAAACCCAAAACTTCTCATCTTAGAAGAACCATACGTCGGTTTGGATGAAAAGAATCAACAGAAGTTGTGGAAATTATTAGATCTTTTAAGGACTAAGTATCAAAAAGGGATCATTATCGGGAGTAGAGATGCAGATACGATTTTAAAGCGAAGCGACGAGTGTCTCATCTTTTTCCACCATGACTGTGTAAAAATGGGAAAGCCTAGAAAACTATTCACAGAATCTGTGGAAACTTTAAAATTGACTGGTGTTCCACTTCCGAATGCGATCGATTTTGTCGCACTTGCCAAAAAGAAAAAGCAAGTAAAACTTCAATATCAGGTCGATATTCTAGATGTGATAAAGGACGTCTATAAACATGTATCTACCAAGTGAGAATGGACATTATAAGCCTTGTACTATCCTTCTTTCACTTCTCTTTTCCTTCTTGGGAATCTGCGTACTCGGAAGCCGTTTTCTATGTGCTTTCTTACTGATTATCTGGTGTGGCAAGGCGTACTATCTGAAACAGTGGAAAAGATTGCTCCTTGGAATTATTCTCCTTGTAGTCTTACTGATTGCCATCTTTTTTCCACAGCTTTTGTGGACTTTAAAGTTATGTGTGTGGATTGATGTGACGTATCACTTTTTACTTAAGATTTCAAGAGAAGATTGCACCCATTTGTTAGAGAAGATCTATTATCCTTTTCTGGATGGAAATCACTTAGAAAATTTTATATTCTATTTTCACGGGCCTAGTATCTTTCTTCACCATTATAAAGAGCTAGAGTATGTTCCTGCTAGAAGAGAACGGATCCACTTAACTTATCATCTTACGAAGGGAGAACTTCTCTTATTGAAACGGACCTATGAAATGCGATATTATGGAATTAGTGTAAGAAGAACAGGCGAAATACAAAAGACTTCTTCATTGGATCTTTTTTGTGTACTGGTGAACCTCTGTTTTCTCCTAGTTGCAATTTTAATGAGAGGGTGGTAGCGTGCGTTATCAAATTACATTTTCTTATGATGGAACGAATTTTGCAGGATATCAAGTACAGCCTGGATTAAGGACTGTGCAAGGGACTTTGGAAGAAGCCCTATTTGTTATCAACGATCATAAGAAGACCTCCGTTCAGTCTTCTGGTAGAACAGATAAAGGAGTACATGCGTTAGGACAAGTCGCTCACTTTGATCTATCTGTTGCTATTACGGAAAAGAAGTTGAAGCGAGCCCTCAATAGTAATCTACCAGAGGATATTCACGTTATTTCGTCACTGCAAGTAAGCGATGACTTTCATGCTCGTTACTTAGTAACTGAAAAAGAGTATCATTACCTTTTGAATGTTGGAGAGTATAATCCTCTTGAGAGAAGTTATGTGCATCAATGTTGCCATCCTCTTAACATAGAAGCAATGCAAGAAGCAATCCAAGTGTTCGTAGGAGAACATGATTTTAGAGCCTTCGTCACGGAGAATGGTAACAAAGAAAACTGTATTCGAACAATCTATGAGGCGAAGATGGAGGCGATAGGGAGCAAACAATATTGCTTGTCTTTCCGTGGAAATGGCTTTCTTCGGTATCAAGTGCGAAATATGGTTGGTATGCTTATCAAGGTGGGAGAAGGCAAGGCAACGATAGAGGATGTAAAAGCCTATCTAAAAGGAAAAGATCGATCTCGTGGTGGCGTTACGGCCCCTGCATGTGGACTTTATCTTGTTGAAGTGAAGTATTAAAATCATGATTACATGTGATATGTTTTGTGAAACAAACCTCTCTTTTTCATTTTATTTTCCGAAAAGCATACGTTATTTTAGCACACATGTTGCTAAAGTGTGGCGAAAGTGTGCGAAATCAGATATTTTAATTGACTTTGCAGGTGTCTTTTAGTATAATCTTAATCGGTACATTGATTATCCCAACTATTGGTTTTCCTTGATTCCGGCAAGGAAAATCAGCAAAAAGGAGAGAATTTATGACAAGCTATATGCAGAAAAAAGAAACAATTGAGCGTAAATGGTACGTAATTGACGCAGAAGGTCAACCTTTAGGACGCGTTGCAAGCAAGGCTGCTGTTTTATTACGTGGGAAACATAAGCCTACATTCACACCACATATGGATTGTGGTGATTATGTCATCATTATCAATGCAAAGAAAGTAAATCTAACAGGAAATAAGTTAGATAACAAGATGTATTATAACCACTCTATGTATCCAGGTGGCCTAAGAGAGAGAACAGCACGCACGATGAGAGAGCAGTATCCAGTTGAAATGGTTGAAAGAGCCGTGAAAGGAATGCTTCCTCACAATAGATTAGGTCGCGCAATGTATAAGAAATTATTTGTATACGAAAACGAAAATCATTTACATGAGGCACAGAAGCCTACAGTAATTGGGTTAAAGTAGGAGGTTCTTAGAATGGCAAAAGAAAAGAAGAATGTATATACTGGAACTGGTCGCAGAAAGACGAGTGTCGCACGTGTCACTTTAACTTCTGGAAAAGGTAAGATTACAGTGAACGGAAGAGATGTCAATGAGTACTTCCCATTCAAAACGTTGGTAATGGATCTTAATCAACCGCTTGTTCTTACGAATACACAAGATATGTTCGATGTAGATGCAACAGTAACTGGTGGAGGTTTCCAAGGTCAGACTGGAGCCCTTCGCTTAGCAATCACAAGAGCATTATTAGATTACGATAAGACGACTGCAAGTGACTCTGAAAACAGCTTCCGTAAGACATTAAAGACAGCAGGATTCGTAACGAGAGACGCACGTAAGAAAGAACGTAAGAAGCCAGGACTTAAGAAGGCACGTCGTGCACCACAGTTCTCAAAACGCTGATACTTGGAAAAGCCTTTGGATCATTCCAGAGGTTTTCTTATGGCAAAAATTTGTCACATAAGATAAAATCTGCTAGAATAGGTTTAAGGAAAAGGAAAGGGTATGCAGTCAAAAGAAGTAAAACAAAAAAAGTGGAAGGAACTTGCTTTTAAAGTCGTCATAATCTTTGCGATTGGTGGCGTATTTGGTTGTGTCTATGAAACAGTTTTATGTCTTTTTCAACGAGGCGTTTTTGAAAGTCGCCGTGGCGTCATCTATGGACCATTTAACCCAGTCTATGCTTTTGGTGCAGTTGCCATTTATCTGGTTTTAAGAAATTTCAAGAAACCACTTTCCATCTATATGGCAGGTGCCATTACTGGTGGGCTTATAGAATATATTTGTTCCTTTGTTCAGGAAACATTCTTTGGAACGACTTCTTGGGATTACTCGAATTACTTTTTGAACTTTCAAGGAAGGACGAGTATCCTTCATATGGCTTCTTGGGGATTACTAGGACTATTCTTTATGGAAGTGTTATATCCTGTCATTGAAAAAGGAATTATGAAAATTCGACCAAAATACCAATCGATAATTGGGTGGGTATTAGTAGTTGTAATGACACTTGATATGCTCATCTCTGCCTTAGCGTCCATTCGATATAATGCAAGAAAACAAGATATTCCGCCACAAAATGCCCTAGATCGTTACCTAGATCGTTATTATCCAGATACATTGATCGAGCGTGTTTATCCACATGCGAAAAAGATCCCTGGGAAAGGGATCTATCCTAAGAAATCATAACTTAGCCTAAAGCAATATCGAGGATCATCATGACAGAAAAGCCGATTAAAGTAAACAACGCCATGAGGTCCTTTTTTTTGTTCGTTTGGCTTTCTGGAATCAATTCTTCTACGACGACATAGATCATTGCACCTGCCGCAAAGGTAAGTAGAAATGGAAGAAGTACTCTTGCTTTGAGTACTAAGAGTGCCCCTAAGACACCAGCGATCGGTTCCACTAAGCCACTTAATTGACCTAAGAAGAAACTTTTCTTACGAGAATACCCTTCTCTTCGAAGTGGAAGACTGACAGCACTTCCTTCCGGAAAATTCTGTAAGCCAATTCCAATGGCCAGTGTAATGGCGGAAGCGAGTGTTGCGCCTTCTAATCCATATGCGAGCGATCCAAAAGCAACTCCGACTGCAAGGCCTTCCGGGACATTGTGCAAAGTGATCGATGCTACTAACATCAGACAACGTTTAAAGCTTCCTTCTTTTGTTTCATTTCGTTTCTTGGGATGACGTTTCTCATAGAGATCGTAGATCTTATCCCCAATAAAAAGAAGTAGTCCGCCAGTAAAAAAGCCAATAAAAGCGACGAGCCATGGATTCATTTTTAATGTTTCAGCAAGCGAGATTCCAGGTTCCAGTAAAGACCAGAATGAAGCTGCGATCATGACACCTGCTGCGAAGCCTAACATGGCATCCATCACGTTTTTATTGACTTTTTTAAAGAAGAAGACGAGGCTAGCTCCTAAAGCAGTGACACTCCAAGTGAAGATCGTTGCAATGAAAGCCTGGAAAACTGGAGAAAAGTCGTTCATAAAACCCAATGTTATCACCTCACTAATCAGCCTATGAAAGTGTGAGATTTATGTATAGTCAAACGCCTAAAGACATAGACTAAAGCGAAGTGATACTATGGAAAAATGTAAGGTCATCCTTGTTATTTTCTTTTTCATTGCTCTTTTCACTCTTCAATCTGCCGATGCCACTAAGAAAAGTGAGACACCATTAAAGGGAAAGGTCATCTTCGTTGATGCGGGTCATGGTGGTCGTGATCCCGGAACGAACTATGGTAAGATCTTAGAAAAAGATTTGAATTTGGAGATCGCACTGGCACTTGGACAGCAATTAGAAAAGATGGGTGCAACCGTCTACCAAACGCGAA
>CAZJUW010000039.1:0-7086 GCA_964549325.1 uncultured Muribaculaceae bacterium | reverse complement strand
AGTTATTTGCTATTATTGATGTTACTAAACGGTCTAAGATAGATCGTTTTTTTTGCACCTATGAATTTGATGAGGTTTTACCTGTATCGGTGCAATTTTGTCTTTTTGGTCGTGATTTCGACAACTTTTTTCCATTTTTTGGCATAAGATATCTACTGTAACCTGTACAGTAATTGTGAATTTTTTGTTCAACTTTTACTTGACACGGGGGGGTGTAACTTTATTCTATAGATGGAAGGAGAAAGAGGAAAATGTTAAAATCAATCCGCTTTAAAGTACAAAAGACACTTTTGGCATGCTTCGCTGTGATATTCGGTGTAGCACTAGTAGGAATGCCTCAAGTAGTTTGCGCAGAAGGGGAAGTGGCATCCGTAGATGGTACCCTATATGCGACAGTACAAGAAGCAATCAACAATGCAGATGGTAAGACGGTTACGTTAATTGCCAATGCAACAGAGAGTGTTACGATTCCAGCAGGAACGACGGTAACACTGGATCTAGGGGAGTATACCCTGACCAATACGGCAGGGCAGCACACTGTAACGAACTACGGAAATCTTACGATTACTGGAAATGGTACGATCGACAACGTTTCACATGGACGTGGTGCTTTGGTAAACAAAGGTACGGTGACCTTAGAAAGTGGAACGCTGACACGTTCCCAAGAAGCAGGAACGGCTCCAGCTGATCAAGGTGGAACCAATGGTGGTAACTCTTGGTATGTCGTTGACAACAACGGTGGAGAAATGATCATGAATGGAGGAACTGTCGTCGCTACAGGTAAGTATAGTTCTTTGATTCGCAACCTTAATGCTACATTCACGATGAATGGAGGAACGTTATCTAATGCATTCATCACTTTGAAAAATGATGATAACGGTGTTGCCACTATCACGGGAGGCTATATTGAGTCGACAGGAGATTTCGGAAATTCAGCCATTCAAAACTGGGGAAATGTAACGATCACTGGTGGAATGGTCTATGCACCAGAAGGCGCAAGAGCCATCTATGCTTTGACTTATACTGAAAATGGTGTTGCAAGCACTTCACAAACGACGATCAGCGATGATGCATACATTTCAGGTGATGTTCTATTAAAGGCCTATGATGCTGTTACAGCAGGACCGGTTATGGAAGTCGAAGGTGGTTATATTTCTGGCGATATCGCTGTGAATAAGAGCAGTACGCTGATTGTCAATGATCCAGAGACGATTGGTGGAAGTATCACCACAGATGGCACTGGTACCTTCACTACCGATGATTCTGACTGGCAAGAGACGGTCAATGAAGATGGAACGGTCAGTTATGAGTATCAATATGCGATCGTGTACTATGAACCATTAGTAGAGATCATTGAAAAATTTGATGCCCTCGATTTTGCAAATTTCACCGAAGAGCAATTGGATAAGCTATATGAAACATTGAATACGTTAGACTTCAGTATTGGGGTATCTGAGACAGAAAAAGCAGATGAGATGGTTGCAACATTACAGGCTCTATATGATGAACTTGTAGGAACCAACAATCCTGATACAGCTGATGGAATTATTCCTATCGTAGGTCTTGGATCAATCTCTGTTCTTGGACTTGCCATTGCTACTGTTTGTTTCTCTCGCCGAAAGAGATTCAACTAGTATATAAAAAGAAATCGTAGAAAACGGTTTCTTTTTTTGCTACTTTTTAATCAAAAGAATATGAGTATTGTCCTTTTGCACTAGATTAAGTACAAACTCTTATTGAGGTAAGTACTCAACATGCGAAAGTTAAGTATTTCCCTTTTTATTTTATGCAAGTTTCCTTGACATATTCATAATAACATATTTTCACCCAAATCTTTCTTGCAGTAGAAAAAACTAATCCGTATCACGAATTAGTTATTTACCAAAACTCGAAAAGTTCGAGTAACAATCACTTTGGTGTCCTCGGGCAGAATTGAACTGCCGACCTACCGCTTAGGAGGCGGTTGCTCTATCCAACTGAGCTACGAAGACATAAGAATATTTTAGCACAGATTTCTCCAAAAAGAAAAAACAATCAAAATGATGGTTTTCTTTTTGGGTACATTGATATTTTTTTGACCTGTTGTGGGTGATTTTGAAAGTAAGGAAGATCGTCTCCCATGGCTTTTCTCGTTTTATGACAGGTAGGACAAAAAATTTCGGAATAGATGAGTTCGTTTGATTGGCTATAGTATTCGCGAAATTCAAGATTTTCTAAATGACTACAAAAGTTTTTAATTGTCATGTTCCCTCCTTCTACTGGAATTCTCATTTTATCGCTAAAAGAGGAAATTGTCAAAATTCCTCTTTTTGATAATTATTATATTTCATAAATTCACGTAAAATCTTCGTAAGGGCACGTTTTTCGATTCGTGATACATAACTACGTGAAATTTTCAGTTCTTTAGCGATCACTTTTTGCGTTTGTTCTTCTTGATTATATAGCCCGTAACGTCGTGTTAGAATTTCTTTTTCTCGAGGTGTCAGGACGCGCATATACTTGCTTAGTAGTTTGATGTTATCCTTGAGATCGATTTCTTCGATAAAATCAGGCGTTGGCATCTTTAGGATGTCCATGATGGCAATTTCGTTTCCATCTTTGTCATAACCAACCGACTCGTTGATTGAGATGTTTTGACTATTTTTGTTGTTACTTCGAAAGTACATTAAGATTTCATTTTCGATACATTTTGCACAATATGTCGTCAATTTTACGCCCTTTTTCTTTTGAAAAGAATCGACGCCTTTGATGAGACCGATCGTACCGATACTGATTAAGTCATCGATATCTATATTCTTGTGATCAAACTTCTTGACGATGTGAGCGACGAGTCTTAGATTATGCTCGATCAGTGTACTTCTCGCCTCTTGGTCACCCTTTTCCATTTGTGCGATACATCTTTCTTCTTCCTCATTCGATAGTGGGTCAGGAAAGACTTGGTTGGAGTAAGAGGTATTAAAAAGATGTTCGATGAGTTTTAAAATTTGGCGAAACAAACTATCCCTTCTTTCTAATAAATCTTATTCGATGATGGTCAAATTTTGTCTTTTTATCTTAGAAATTGTTTCAAAGCGAAGAAAGTTGCGCTAGATAAAACGCTTTTTAGTTGTTTTTTTGTCAAATTATTGTTTTGCCAGTTGGAGAAAGGGATCTATTTGATGTATACTGATACTAGTGAGGTGTCGATCCATGGCAAAGAAAAAAAAGAGAAAAGTAGAGAAGAAGAGTGGTTTTGAACATAGTGCAGAACTGTTCGGTGTTCTCTTCCTTTTGGTGGCGATTTTAGGAATTGGAAAATATGGACCGGTCGGGAAGCTATTTTCTTCTTTTTGTGTCTTTTTGGTAGGAACGGGTTATGCCGTCCTTTTAGTGATCTTTTTCCTTTTAGGAGTATATCTCATCGTAAAACGAGAATGGCCTAAGTTTTTGACGACGAAACTGATTGGACTTTATATTTTAGCGTTAGGATTACTCGTATGGGCACATGAAAGTTATCTTTCTGGGAACGATGGCGATGTTGCGAAAGTTTTTCAAGATACCTTAAATCAATTAGTAGCAAGTTTTTCTAACGTGTCGAATAGTCAGATTGAACTGACTGGTGGCGGAATGGTCGGTTGTACTTTTTCGATTTTGTTCTATAAACTTTTCGATTATCAGGGAATGGTGATCGTTCGTTGGACACTCATGATTGCAGGTATCACTTTGTTTACGGGCTTCTCTATCGTGGACTTTGTTAGAAATAGTGCTGAAAAGGGCAAAGAAGTACTGACCAAAGGCAGGAAAAAATTATCTCATCCAATCGATGATGCGGAAGAGGAAGAGAATAAGCAAGTTATCATCAGCGGAACGCAAGAAGAGGATGATGCAAAGCCAGATAAGAAACTGGTGATCTCTTCGATCGACCAGCTTACCAAGGTAGAAGAAAAGGAATCAAAGAAAGAAACGGCTGTCTCTTCAACGGTTACAAACACAAATTATCAGCTTCCACCACTTTCCCTTTTGGATCATCCAAAGAAGGGGAACAAGGGAATGAGTCAAGCAAACATTGAGAAGAATATCGTAAACCTAGAAAAAGTCTTACGCGATTTTGAAGTGAATGCCAAAGTGGTCGAAGTACACGTGGGTCCTACGGTAACACAGTATGAACTTGAAGTTCAATCTGGAACGCGCGTGACGAAGATTTTAAGTATCTCTCGCGAGATCTCGCTGGCTCTTGCGAAGCGGGATGTACGTATTCAAGCACCAATTCCGGGGAAGAATACCGTTGGAATTGAAATTCCCAATGACGTGATAACACCAGTATCCTTTCGGGAAATTCTCGAGAAGGTTCCGCATAGTAAAGATAACAGTAAATTACTCGCACCGCTTGGGAAAAACATCATGGGTGCGGTTGATTGGTGCGAAATTGATAAGACGCCACACTTGCTGGTCGCAGGTTCTACAGGGAGTGGTAAGTCGGTCTGTATCAATGGTATCATCTGTTCTATTTTGATGCGGACGAAGCCAGATGAAGTGAAGTTGATTTTGGTGGATCCAAAGAAAGTAGAATTTGCGGGATATAATGGCATTCCACATCTGATGTGTCCAGTCGTAACAGATCCAAAGAAGGCCTCGGTTGCCTTAGACAAAGTCGTTTCTGAAATGGAACGAAGATTTGAACTTTTCAGTGAGACAAAGACGAAGAACTTAGAGACGTATAATGAGTACGTTGAACAAAAGAATGCCCACTTACCAGAAGAGGAAAAGATTCGTAAGATGCCTTACATCGTCGTGATCGTCGATGAGCTTGCTGACTTGATGTTGGTCGCTAGAAAAGATGTCGAAGATTCGATTATGCGGATTACGCAGATGGCACGTGCTGCGGGGATTCATTTGATCATCGCCACTCAACGTCCATCGACAGATGTCATCACGGGACTTATCAAATCGAATATTCCATCCCGTATCTCGTTCTATGTCAGTAGTAGTATCGATTCCCGGACGATTCTCGATATGACGGGAGCAGAGAAACTATTAGGAAAAGGAGACATGTTATTTTTGCCGATGGGTGCGAGTGCCCCAGAACGAATTCAAGGTTCTTTCATCTCGGATGATGAGATCAAACGCATTGTCGATTGGACGATCAAACAACAGATTGCCCAGTATGATGAATCGATGCTGAACCTTACACCAGTAGGTGATAAAGATAAGAGTGCATCCCAACGAGAAGATGAAGCGCAAGGAGAAGAGTACGAGGATCCACTTTATAATGAAGTCGTCGAGTTCGTCATCAAGAACCAGAAGGCGAGCGCTTCTTTGCTCCAACGCAGGTTTAAGCTTGGTTATAACCGAGCTGCACGGATCGTTGATTTGTTAGAGGAACGTGGCATCATCGGCCCCCAAAATGGATCAAAACCACGTGAAGTGTTGGTACAGTTAGATCAACAACCAGGGGAAGAGGAGGAATAATCTTTCTCTTTCGGTTTGTATGATAAAGAAAGAAGGAATTGGAAATGACACCACATATTGATAGTCAAAAAGAGGATATTGCAAAAATTGTCTTGATGCCAGGAGATCCGCTCAGAGCCAAACATATTGCTGAGACTTTTTTAGAGAATGTGCGAATGGTGAATTCCGTCCGAAATATGATCGCTTTTACAGGGACGTATCATGGCACGGAAGTGACGGTGTTTCCATCGGGAATGGGAATTCCTAGTATTGGCATCTATGCTTATGAACTGTTTCATTTCTATGATGTTGATATGATCATTCGCCTTGGTTCGGCAGGAAGCAAACAGAAAGATGTTGCTATCCGTGATATCGTTTTAGCGGATTCTTCCTATAGTTTATCGGACTTTGCCCTTCTTTTTTCCAACGAGGATGTCCATAAGACTTATGCCTCGAAAGAATTAAACGATCAGATCGAAAAGACGGCCATTCGACTTGGTCAGAAGATCCATCGTGGTGGGATCATCACCAGTGAAATTTTTGATCCTTATGTAGCGGACTACGATACCTATATGAAACGGTATCCAGCGGATGAAGCGTTCTTAGCGGCTGAGATGGAAGCCTTTGCTTTATTTCATCTTGCCAAAAAAGAGGGAAAACAGGCCGCTTGTCTTGTGACGATTTCGGATTCGATTTACGATGACAAAACGGTCTCTAGTGAAGATCGGGAAAAGGCCTTAGATGAGATGATCATTCTAGCGTTAGAGTCCGTTTCTAATAAAAGTTAGAAAAAGACGTATACTAAGAAGTAGTGAGGTGGAATTATGGAGTATCAAAAGAAACAAATAGGGTCTTATCAGTTGCATTTGATCAAGACTGATCGCTTTAAGACGATCACTTTTCGCGTTGTTTTCAGGCGTCCTATTGTCAAAGAGGAGGTTACTATACGGAATGTTCTTTCACAGATTTTGACGATGTCGACAGCCAAATGGACGAACAAACGAGAACTGGCCATTCATGCGCAAGATCTTTATGGGGCATACGTTGAAAGCTCTAATTATCGTTTAGGAACCTATTTAAATACGAATTTTTTGTTGACGATCTTAAATGAAAAATACACCGAAGAAGGAATGTTAGAGGAGAGCATCGACTTTCTTCACGACATTATCTTTGATCCGCAGATAGAGGATGGGGCCTTTTCCAAGGAAGCGTTTGATTCCGTCATTCATAATACCAGAAGTAGTATTGAAAGCATGAAAGAGAATACGGCGAAGTACAGTCTCATTCGCATGCTTGAACTGATGGATCCAGATAGTCCCTTTTCATATCGTGGCTATGGATATATAGAAGACTTAGAAAAGATCACACCGAAGAATTTATATGCGTATTATCAGAAGATGATCAAGGACGATATGGTCGATATCTTCGCAATCGGTGATTTCGATTTTGAAGAGATGACGGAGAAAGTGAAGAAACACTTTGAGTTTGATACGCTTAAGAAGACTTATACCAAAGCGACGATTGAAGAGAAAAAATACCGTCGAATCGCCAAAAAGGTCGTCGAAAAGGAGGATGTTCGTCAGTCAAAGTTAGCGATTAGCTGTCGCCTTGTTGGCTTGACCGAGCAAGAACGTAACTATCCACTTACCTTATTTAATA
>CAZJUW010000038.1:0-7220 GCA_964549325.1 uncultured Muribaculaceae bacterium | reverse complement strand
CGGGAACGGAAGTTTTTCGTAAGATCGATCTTATATCCACCTTTGCCTTCGGCATAAGCATTATACTTCTTTAAGAAAAGATAAGGATTCGCATTACGAAAGCGATAGATCGACTGCTTGATGTCTCCTACCATGTAGACATTATTATGCGAGATCGCGGTGATGAATTGTTCCTGTAAATCATTTGTATCCTGATACTCATCTAACAAAATCTCTTGAAACTGGGCGCTTGTCGTACTTCGTATCATCTCATTTTCCGTAACTAACTTGATCGCAAGGGATGCGATATCAGCGAAGGAAAAATATCCCCGCTCTTGTTTGGCTTTTTGGTATCTTTCCTGCATTTTCTTAAGAAGCTGTAAAACGGTACTCACATTCTTAGATGTCTCTTTTTCCAGAGTAATCCAGTCCTCTAGTGTAGGTTTCTCTAAGTAAGAAGACAGTTCTTTCCAAAGCGATGCGATCCTTTCTTTCGCTTTCTTTAACTCCTCTTGACAGTTTCTTGGAAGAGGTGGAAGTTTAGAAATGTGGACACTTGCTAGTTCTTCATAAGTGTTAGCTTTTGCAAGTGGGGCAAATGATGTTTCCAGTTTTTCACTGTAACCATCGTCATCTTTTGGAAAAAGCGAAACCTCTTTTAAAAGAACATCGCGCTTACTTAGAAGAAACGAAGAAAACTGTTTGGCAAGCAACGAAAAAGCATCCTCTTGCAAATAGTTTGCTTCATAAGTATCCAAATATGACACGAAATCATAACGAATCTCCAACTTGGCATAAAGATCGAAAAGACATTTCCGTAATGGTGCATCATCTTTGAGACAAAATTCTTCGATCAAAGCAAGGAAGGAAGGATCCGCAGTGTCATAGCCCTCTTCAAAGATTTGATCAACAATATCCTTCTTTAAAATGGAAAGGATACTTTCATCGGTAATCGCAATCGAATGTGGGAGCCCTAACAAATAGTGATATTTCTTGACGAGGGAAAGAGAGAAACTATCAAACGTCGTGATGTATGCGGAGTCAAGACGCGCAAGCTCGGAAGTGAGTGTTTCGTCTTTGTGAATCTCTAAACGTATGCGCTCTTTCATCTCTCCGGCTGCCGCATTGGTAAAGGTAAGCAGGAGTAGTTGATCAATGTGGACGCCTTCTTTTAGTTTTCGTAACACCCTAGCGGTCAAAACCGCCGTCTTGCCACTTCCGGCTCCTGCCGAAACGATGATATTCGTGCCCTCTTTTTCGATCGCTTCCTGTTGTTCAATCGTCCACTTCGGCATAATCTTCCTCCTTTCCTAAGAATGATCCCTTCGCTTGTTTCCCTAGATAGACAACATCTCTTTCCGTACGATAACAGATATCTTGATACGGACAGTATGTACAAGCAACATTCTCTTTGCCAATGATTTTAGGATTAATCATAAACTGTCCCTTTCGAATCTCTAAAACTGCCTCATTTACTTTTTCTTTGACGAGTGTCGTAATCGCTTGAACATCTTTGTCCGAAAATAACTTTGTATAAGGTCCAAACCCTTTCACACTCCATTTCATACTTTTAATGAGTTCACTATTCGCAAATGTTGGATCAAATTCTTCTAACACATCTAAGGTATCCAGGCTGTAACCCTGGAAGCGATATTCTTTCTTCTCACGGTCCGTAAAGAGGATCTTTTGAAAATAAAACCCAGTTGGACGAGGATCTGAAAAGAGGTTCGAAGAAAGAACCAAAGTAAGATAGACTCCTAACTGCATATCAAGCCCATATACCATATTCTCCATATTGTCTGGAATTCTTCCCGTCTTGTAGTCAATGATGGCAAAGTACGTTTTGCCCTCTTTCTCTTGATAGAGAATCTTATCGACCATCCCTTTTAAGAGGAACCTTCCTTCTGCATCGATCGGATAAAAAAGTTCCCGCTCACGAGCCTTTTGGGAAAACGAGGTTACTTGTTCCTGTTTCCGCACGATATCAAGTAGCGCTAGCAACTCTTTTTTCAAACGACGAAGCAGGAATTTTTCTTTCGAAGATAAGGACCGAAGTTGTAAATAAGCATTCCACTCTCGTTCAAAGTCAAAGGAATCTTCAAAAGCTACCGACAAAATTTTGTGGAATAATGATCCTAAATACGCTTGAAAACTTTCTTCATAACGCGATATCTTCAAGACTCGTTCGAGATAGAAGCGAAAAGCACATTGATAAAAATGACTAAGGCTCGAGTACGATAGAATCATCCTCTTGGGCAGTTCCACCGAAACAGGGGTAAACTGGTTTTGATAGGTTCGATAAGAAAGTTGGGGATACGTCTTTGCAAGAAGGGAAAGATGTGGATCTGCTTCATGATACTTATGATAAATATCCAACTTTTTTGCAAGTTCCAGCTGATTATAGAGGTGACTATAAGAGTACGGCGGACCCATCTTTTGGGCCACCAACGATAGCGATGCCAAAATGGAAGCTGGATATAGCGTCTCTTTCCCCTTTCGATCCGCAACAAACAAGATAGGATTCGAAACTTTGGTAAGAAATGATCGATAGTGCTTTTCTAATAACACATTCTCTTCATAACTCGTATCTAAGCCAATCTTTTCCCTTAAGGAATCTGAAAGATAATCTTCATCCCTCTTATAGGTTGGAAAGTAGTTTTGGTTCACATTCAAAATGAAAGCATATTTGGTATCTTTCAAAATTTTTCCAATCGGTAGCACTTGAACGCCCTCTTTTCGAGCATGTAAGGTAACCTGCTTTTTCGCAAACTGTTCCCGAAGAAGGGTTAGATACGTCTTTTTTTGACAATCAATAAAGGCAAGCGAATTGACGCAATCTAAGAGTGTTTGATAGTAAGGATGCGTTGGATCTAAGGAGGCAACACTTTCTTCGACGGAATGTTGCCGCAACGCTTCTAAAAATTTTTTCGCATAATCTAGTTCACCAAAGGAGATCGTTTCCTTGGCAAGGGGAATATGAAATAATTTTAACATCCGCTCTAACGTTATTTCATCTTCAAAAAAGACGTGATAGATGGCTATTTCATGCAAAGAAGTTCCACGGTGCACAAGAAAACAGATCTTGCTTGCAAGCGTCGCTACGGCTTCTTCAAACGTTTCCGTCTGATATAGCGGATAGGGCTCTTCTCTTTGCTCTTCCCCTTCTTCGATCCAAGTACCATGAACCCTTGTCAACAAAAATTGATTCCACTTACTAAAAGAGAGATGATAAAAATAGATTGCTTTTCCTTCCAACTTCTTTTCGAAGAGTGGATCCCTAAGCCAAAGATCATGACTTTCAAGTTCATCTTTCAATGCTGTTAAAGAAGAAAGTTCACTCTGATTTAAGAAAATATATTTGATATGATCTAAGTACATCTTTGCTACTTCATAAGGATAAGACTTCGTATCCATAAGATAGGCAATCGTCTTCGCATCGTAGGTTCCAAATAATCCCTCTTCTAACTCTTCTACGGCTAGAACCTGATAAGTTACCAGATTAGGAGTACGTGAAAAATTATCAATCAGATGCTCTTTCTCCTCTTTGGTTGTAATAATCACTGAATTGTCTTCAAAAGGATATTGTTCCATTCTTCTCACCTAAAAACAGTATAACAAAACTAAAAGGCAAAAAAAAGAGAACCACCGAGGATTCTCTTTAAAACTATTCGCCTTCTTTTACTTCGATGACGCTCTTTCCTTTGTAGTAACCACAAGCTTTACAAACGCGGTGAGGTTTGATCATCGCCCCACAGTTTGGACACTTATTCGTCGTTGGTGCCTCCATTGCATTATGACTTCTACGCATTCTCTTTCTCGTCTTACTTACTCTGTGAAATGGAACTGCGAATAATTGAATGTCTAACTTAAGCATACTTTCACTCCTCTCCAAAATCTTTTAATAAATCCGCGAAGGGATTGTTGGAACTTCCTACTTCATCTTCATGAATCAACTTCCAGCCATCCCCATGAAATTCACTGAGATCCTCAACCTTAGTAAATTTTAGGGGAATCTCTAGAACAATATTTTCCCACAAAAACTCGGTCAAATCAAGTGTATTTTCATCTTTTTTTGTAGATTCATCCAAAATTTGGTCAATTTCAATGGAAAACGAATAGTTCACATCCGCTAACGTAATGGAATCAGCAAGGGTCATCTTTCCTGCGACGGATAACACAATATGATCTTGAGAGGAAACAAGACTGTCAATTTTTCCTTCTACAGAGATATCATCTAAAGCTCTAATTTCACTATGTTCTAAATAAGTCCTAGGAAAACTGATCACTTCGTGAATTGTAATTTCTTTGACTGCGCATCGATGTAGTGGCATTAAATCGATTTCCATCCTATCCCTCGATTCTCATTTTACTTTTGGATCTTTCCCTGATGTTTATTATAACGCTCAAAGATTTGCTTTGACAAGGAAAATCACGTATAATAAGCCCAGTAGGTGATCACATGAACGTCATTGGTATCGTCGCAGAATTTAACCCTTTTCATAATGGACATCAATACTTTTTAGACCAAATAAAAGAAAGATATCCAGATAGTATTCTCATCGTCGTCATGAGTGGCAATTGGACACAACGAGGGATTCCTTCGATTCTCAATAAATGGAGTAAGACAGAAATTGCTCTCAAGGAAGGAATGGATCTCGTCGTAGAACTTCCCTACGCCTTTGCGGTAGAAGGAGCGGATCGTTTTGCCAAAGGAGCGATCACCTTACTAAATGCCCTCAAAGTCGATACGATCATCTTCGGAAGTGAGAGCAACGATTTAGAGAGCTTACAGCTACTTGCAAAGACGCAACTCGAAGAAGAAGGTTTCGATACGCTCGTCAAGATCTATATTCGCGAAGGTTATAATTATCCAACTGCCCTATCTAAGGCCCTCTTCGATTTTACGGGTAAAAAGACAGATCTACCCAATGACATCTTAGGAATCACCTATCTTAAGGAAATTCTAAAGCAAAATCCGAACCTCAAAGTTGAACTCATCAGGCGATCAAATGATTATCACAGTGAATCGTTCGATGATGAAGTAAGCAGTGCCACTTCGATCCGCAAGGCTTTGCTAGAAGGAAAAGAAATGACAGATCAAGTACCAAAGATCGTCCTTCCCTATCTACAAGACCTTCACTTCGAAGATGATTACTTTCCACTCCTTAAGTATCAGATCTTACTTTCCAAAGACTTATCCATCTATCAAGGCGTTGATGAAGGAATCGATCATCTTCTCAAGAAAGAAGTACAATTTGCTACTTCTACGGATGATCTTATTAAACGCATCAAGTCAAAACGTTATACCTATAACAAACTACGACGGATGTTAAACCATATCCTCTGTCAATTTACAAAAGAGGAGGCCCAAAAGACAAAAGAAATCACTTACATTCGACTATTAGGATTTACCAAACCTGGTAGAGCTTATTTAAACCAGATCAAAAAGGATTTAGAACTACCACTTGTCAGTGTCTACTCACGTCATCTAGACCCAGCGTTAGAACTAGAGTTAAAGACGACTTACGTCTATGCTGCAACTTTACCTGAAAGAAAAAAGAATGCCCTCATCAAGGAAGAATATTCACATCATCCTTAAGCATTCTTTTTTAGTCTTCTTTTAAATTGTAGTAAACATCTTGGACATCATCTAAATCTTCTAAGTGTTCAACCAAAGCATGAACTTTTTCCATGCCCTCTTCATCTAATGAAACGTAGTTATTGGGAATGAAGGTAATCTCACTAGAAAGGAATTCTGTAACACCCAACGCTTCGATGGCTTCTTTCACTTTGATGAAATCTTCAGGTGCCGTCGTAATTTCAAAACTATCTTCATTGGTAACGAAGTCACTTGCTCCGGCATCGATCGCTGCCATCATGACATCATCTTCTGGAAGCGTCTTGGGAATGACAATCAAGCCTTTGCGTTCAAACATATAGCTAACAGAACCATCCGTTCCTAGATTTCCACCACGTTTTGTAAAAGCTGACCTCACATCACTCGCCGTACGATTCCGGTTATCGGTAAGACAATCTACCATGAAAGCAACGCCACCATGACCATATCCTTCATAACGAATTGACTCATAGTTTTCGCCTTCTGTCGCCCCCTTCGCCTTGTCGATGGCTTTTTGAATGTTATCTTTTGGCATATTGGCCGATCTTGCTTTTTCTACGACCATACGTAACGATGGATTACTATCAGGATCAGGAGTTCCCTGCTTTGCTGCGACAAATAATTCTTTGGCTAACTTTTGAAATACTTTTCCACGGGCGGCATCGAGTTCTCCTTTCTTGCGGTGAATCGTTGCCCATTTTGAATGTCCACTCATTTTGTTCTCTCCTTTCTTTTTCTTCCCTATCATATCATAAAGAAAAAGAACTGGGTAGTTCTATTTTTCATTCACCAGCTGTAATGGTTTTGGCAGTTCGTTAGAATATACGACCTCAAGTTCATGAAGTGCTCTCGTAACAGCGACATAGAGTAACTTCATATCCAAACTATTGAAAGAAGAATAATTCTTCTCATTCACATCATTTAGGATCACCGCATCGAATTCTAAGCCCTTCGCCAACTGATTTGAAATCGTACAAACGTGGAATTCATCTTCCAGTACATCATCTTCAAAAGAAAGATTTGGAATAACGATCCCCTTTTCCCTTAGTTTTTGATTCAAAGCTAACGAAAGTTCATCGGTTTTACTGATTACGGCAATCGTTTGATATCCTTTCTTTTGATATGCTCCAATTTGTTCCGCAATGTGGTCTACTCGACACTCCTGATCATCGAATCTAGTAAAAGAAACTGGTTGGCCGTGTCTTACAACCAAGTCGGAACGTCCCAGTCCAAGACTAGATGCCACCTCATCTGCTACCTGCATAATCTCGGCGGTCGTACGATAACTTTTGTTAAAATACACGACTTCGCCTCTATTTTCAAACATATCTAAATTCACTTCATCCCAATTTCGAATCCCTCGGTAATCATAGATCGATTGCGCTAGATCACCAAAGATACTAAAGGTAGCATTGGGAAGGATCTTACGCAAAACATAGAAATCAAATTCACCTAAATCTTGCGCCTCATCGATGACAGCATGACGCATCTTGCGATATTCGTACCCATTTGAAATAGCACTTTTCAAATACATCAGGGCGGCTAAATCCTCAAATTCATATTCCCCTTTCTTAATATGAGATAAGGTTTCCTTTTTTAGAGTGGACAAAGAAGGGTAAGTGAA
>CAZJUW010000037.1:0-7354 GCA_964549325.1 uncultured Muribaculaceae bacterium | reverse complement strand
CTGGGTTTTCCAAACAAGCAGTAATTGCTTGTTTCTCATCGTAAAACATTTTAAACACCTCTTATTTCACGTGACAGCTTATTATTCTACCAAAAACTGCCCTATTTGTCAATTTTTGCTACACTTTCTTCTTTATCTTCCTTATTACTAGGGGATAAAAAGGTTACCTTTTCCGCAATAACTTCAAGGATATTTCGCTTTTCATCGTTACTGATTTCAATCGTTCGTGACTGTATTCTTCCCTTCACACCGACGATGTTTCCTTTCTTACAATAAGTCACCGTATTTTTAGCCGTATGTTCCCAAAGCATGCATTCGATGAAGTCCGTTTCGTACTCCCCATTGATGTTCTTGAAACTGCGGGGAACGGCGATACTAATAAAGCTATACTGTTTTCCTCCTTCCGTCGTTCTTAATTCAGGGTCTCTCGTAAGACGCCCTACTAATATTACTTGATTCAACATAAGTAATCTCTCCTTTCGATGTCCTACCATACTATGAATCAGAAAGGACTGCAAATGAGAGAATTCTCATATCTCATTTCATTATGGGAACAAAAAAAGAATTTCAAACACCGAAATTCTTCTTTTTCCTAAAAATGGTTCTCAAACTGGTAAATTTGCAAGTTTTATAAATTTTTTTTGAGGAGTTGATTGAGTTCTACTGCATACTCCATCGGCAATTCTTCTCGGAACGCTTCAATGAACCCTAAAATGATAAGTTCCTGGGCTCGTTCTTTGGTAATTCCCCTACTCATCAAATAAAATAATTTCTCATCACTGATCCGTGATACGGTCGCTTCGTGTTCTAAGGAACTCGTATCATTTGAGACGATATTGGTAGGAAACGTATCACTTTTCGATGAGGCGTCCAAGATGAGCGTATCACACTTTACCATGGCCATACTATCCGTCGCACTCTTCTTAATTTCCACCTTGCCACGATACGTCGCATTGCCTCCATTCCGGCTGATACTTTTTGAGATAATGTTACTGTGCGTCCGCTTTCCTAAATGGATCATCCGCGCTCCACTGTCTTGATTTTGACCTGAGGTAGCGACGGAAATAGTAATACAAGTCCCAGTTGCATCATCCCCCTTTAAGATACAACAAGGATACTTCATCGTCGTCCGACTACCGATGTTCCCATCAATCCATTCCATCGTACCACCCTCTTCGACGAGAGCCCTTTTGGTAACTAAGTTATCGACGTTCACAGCCCAGTTTTGGATCGTACTATAGCGACACTTGCTGTGACGTCCAACGTAGATCTCAACGACCGCAGCATGTAGACTAGAATCACTGTAGTTAGGAGCCGTACAGCCTTCGATATAATGAAGTTCACTCTCATCATCGACGATGATAAGTGTTCTTTCAAACTGCCCCATTGCCCGAGAATTGATTCGGAAATAACTCTGAAGCGGTCGATCCAACTTCGTATGTGGTGGAATGTAGATGAAACTTCCCCCACTGAAAACCGCGCCATTTAAAGCCGCAAACTTATTTTCTGCATTGGAGACGATCTTACCAAAATAACGTTTGACGAGGTCAGGATACTTCTTCATCGCTTCCTCAATCGACGTAAAGATGACCTTCTTTTCTGCAAGTTCTTCGATCATGTTGTGATAGATGACTTCGCTTTCGTACTGAACACCCATGCCATCTAAGTGACACTCACTCTCTAACACGCCTAAATCGTCCATCTCTTTCGTGATCTTGGTATCGACCTTGTTCCAATCCCCCACCATCGACTGTGGTGCCGTCTTATAGTAGACGATGTCATCGAAAGGAACGGAAAGGCTAGGACCAAAAGTAGGAAGAGGAATATCTTGAAACTTCTGGTAACTATCAAGACGATAAGCCAAAATCCAAGCTTCTTCGTTCTTAATCTTGGAAATTTCTCTGACTGTTTTTTCGGTTAGTCCAACGTACTCCACCTTTCATTGCTCCTTTCTTTCGATCAATCGAGATGTAAGGCCTTCTTCACTGCCTTGAACGGTAATAGTGCACAATTCTTACGGTTTGGCTGTTTGGAAATCTCATCGTAGACATTTAATTCTTCTAATAAGTCTACATCATATGGTTCCTCATTTAACATATGCTCATATTCCAAAACAATCTTCTTTGCTTCCTCTACCGTCTTCCCAAGGAGTGATTTGATCATAATTGAGGTTGCAGAAGTCGAGATCGCACAAGCTTCGCCATCGAAGCGAATATCAGCGATCTTCCCCTCTTCTAGTTTGATCGCAATATCGAGATTGTCGATACAAGAAGCATTGTTCGTGTGATAAACCTCATAACCCTCGACATTGTCCAGTCCTCTATGAACTGGTTCTTGATAATGAGATAAGATAATCTCTCTTCTGACCATTGGATCCATATTACTTCACTCCTTATTCCCTTGTTTGCTAGCTATAAAACAACATCAAAAAGGTGATCGCTTCCTTTTAAAGCTTCGATCAGGTGATCGACTTCTTCTTTCGTATTATAAAAATAGAAACTGATGCGACAAGTATTTTTGATACTGAGTTCATCTTTCAACACCTTCGCGCAATGGTTTCCTGCCCTCACGCAGATATGATAATGATTTAAATAGACGGCCGTATCTTGACTGAAGACGCCCTTGAGATTGAAGGCAATCATCCCAGACTTGCTGTTTGGGTTATATAAGATCAGGTTGGGAATTTCACGGGCTTTCTCTAAGAAATAGCGTTTCAGTTCTAATTCATGTGCATGAATCTTTTCCATGCCTAGTTTTTCTAAATAATCGATTGCACTTCCTAAGCCAATCACCTCCGCAATCGGTGGTGTTCCTGCTTCAAAACAAGTTGGAATGTCCTTGTATTCGACACTGCCATCCGTTTCGAAAAAGTTGTTCATGCCTCCACCAAATTGGATCGGCTTCATCTTCTTGAGTAACTCGTACTTTCCATAGAGCACCCCAACCCCAGTCGGACCCAACATCTTGTGCCCAGAAAAGGCTAAAAAGTCGATGTGATCAGCCAAAACATTCGTTTTCAAGTGTGGCACGCTCTGGGCTCCATCGACGATGAATAGGATCCCTTTCTTTTCACAAAGGAGTCCAATCTCCCGAAGTGGCCGAATATCCCCAACGACGTTGGTTACACCTGCAAGACTGACGACTTTGGTACGAGTAGTCATCGCCGTTTCGAGAGCCGAAAGAGTGAGTTCATGATCTTCATTCAAGGGCACATACGTAATCGTAAAACCGATCTCTTTCGCTAGTTCCAACCATGGAAGAACGTTGGAGGCATGCTCTGCCTTATTTAGAAGGACTTCGTCGCCTGGTTTTAAATAGTATTTCATAAAGCCAAAGACGACGAGATTTAAACTCTCCGTTGCTCCTTTGGTGAAGATGATCTCTTCTGTTTTGCTGGCTCCAATAAATTTTGCAACTTTGGTCCGCACTTCTTCGTACTTCGTATCAACGACGAGCGAATTGTCGTAGTCCCCACGGTGTGCATTGGCCGTATAGTTGATGTTATAATCGACCAACGCATCGACAACACACTTTGGTTTTAACGTCGTCGCTCCGTTATCGAAATAGATCAGTTCTGGATGCTCATTTAGAATCGGAAAATCTTCGCGGTTCATTTTGTCACCTCCTATTCTAGATAATCTAAATAATATTCTTCGATCGACTGATCGTTTTCTTCTCCTAGGAAAAAGCCTGCTAACAGAAGTTTTAAAGCCTTTTCTTTCGAGATTCCTCTCGTGGCAAGATAGAAAAGAGATTCGTCATCAAACATTCCAATGTAGGCAGCGTGGTTTGCCTCTACCTGATATTCGTCAATCAAGAGATTCGGTAAGATGGTGGACTTCCCACAGCCCCGCTCGATAATCTTATTATCTTGGTTACAGATACAATCGATACTGTTCTTCGGCACTACGCCATCGACGATGAACGTGAGTGCTTCATCTTTCAAGTTCACTCCATGATTTTGGCAATCACTTTCACTATGGGATCCTTCATGAAGGATCCGTTCATGGAAAGTGTGTTTTGCTTTGGCCATGGTACGGAAGAAATAATGGGTAGTCGCGCTTTCCCCGAGATGAAGTTCTACTTTGACTTCATCCTCTTTCGAAAAGTGATCGACCTTCAGATTGCATCCAGGTGCAAGGAAGTAAGAGAGTTGATAATCGCTATCATTCGAAAGGATCTTTAAAGAGAGACTACTTGCTTCTTCGATCGTGAAAGTAAAAGAGCGGTGGACGTGGTCTAACTGTAGTACGATCGTCGCATCTTTCGTTAGGACGATGTGATCCTTGGTAAAAGCATAGTCTCCTTCTTCTGTTATGGTTTCTCCTATCACTGTTATTTTATTCATGGAAACTCTTCTTTCCTACTTCATTTATACTATCATAACCATTCTTTTCGATGTCAAAGGCCAGAGATAAATCTCCACTTTGGACAATCTTACCATCTTTTAGAACATGAATTTGATCAGGATGTAAATACTCTAAAATGCGTGGATAATGCGTGATGATCAAAACGGAGGTCGTAGGATTTTCCATAAGATAGGAATTGATATTATCACAAACGATCTTGAGACTATCGACATCAAGTCCCGAATCGAGTTCATCTAAGATCAACAGACTAGGTTTCAAGATCTTCATCTGTAAGATTTCGTTTTTCTTTCGTTCTCCTCCCGAAAAGCCCTGATTGATCGATCGATGGATCATACCATCTTGCATCTTTAAATCGTTACAAGAGGTCTCTAACTCTTTCATGAAATGATAAATATTCACACGTTCTTGCGTCTTTTCTTCTAAAGCCGTTCGTAAAAACTCACTGTTCGTAACTCCCTCGATACTGACAGGACTTTGCATCGCTAGAAAGATCCCTAAACGAGCCCTTTCATCGGTTGCAAGATCGAGAAGATTCACCTCATCATAATACATTTCTCCCTGTTTTACTTGATACTTTGGATCTCCTAAAATCACTTTCGATAGGGTACTCTTCCCTGCCCCATTTGGTCCCATGATCGCATGAATTTCACCTTTGCCAATAGTTAAATTAAAGTCTTTTAAAATGGACTTTTCGCCTGTTTCTACCGATAGATTACGAATGATGAGTCCCATAAGATCCCTCCTTTGTTACCATATGCCTACCTACGTAAGAAAAATGCCGAATGGACGTCTTTCGCCCTATATTTTACCACAGATTCTATGCTTTCGTCCTATTTTTGTATGAAATCTTAAGTTTCTTTCCAAGATAAAAGGAATATTCGCTATATTCACCCGATTTGGCAACATTAGTTGCCTTTTTTATCAAGCATTTATCTTTTACGTATCTAGCGATCCATAAATTTTGCATAATCTCTATTTTTTGATAAAATAATCTTAGATAGAGGTGATGCTATGTCAAAGAAAACGTTGACACTTGAGATGGCAGGACTATTTCTGTTCGTAATCATCTTCCTTGGCTACTTGATCTTCTCAGTCAAAGGAAACCCCTTCATGTTAGCGAAAAGTAAACGCCAAATTGAGGCATATGTAACGGAAAATTTAAACGATGTCGTTGATAACTTTCAAGCAAGCGACGTCGTCTACGATGCGAAAACACATACGTACCAAAAACGTTTTTCTGATAAACTTTCGAGTGATTGGTACTTTACGGTCACCTATCATAAGGACAAGAAAGTCACGGATGATTATCAGGAGTCTTACATAGAGGGGAAGAACTTACTAAACGAAAGATCAAGCGAAGCGACCCAAAAATTGCAGTCAGCACTCGCGAATTTAGAAGGAATCGAAGAGGCGAAGCTAACCTTTACGCTTACCTTAGATGAGATCGATGAGTTAGAAAAGAATAATATTATCACAGGAAAAGAGTTAGAAAACATCTCTCTTTATACCCTTGTTGGAACTTGTAATGTTGATAAAATCACAGCCGAAGTAATCACAGATCAGTTAAAAAAGACACAACTTGAACTTGAACCAATTCTAACGTTACGTGAATACCAGCTTACTTTTGTAAGTAAAAGTGAAAAGATTACCATCACGCTTGCGAGTGAAAAACTTGTGAGTCCAAATTTATTAGGCATGATTGAACTAGGCTTAGAAAGCCCTAGAAAAGGGAAAGAAAACTATGATATTATCATCGAAAAGGAGGAAAAATAATGGACTGTATTTTTTGTAAGATCATGGAAGGAGAAATCCCTTCCTACACGGTTTACGAAGACGAAGTAGTCAAAGTTTTCTTAGACATCAATCCAAGCACGAATGGAGACTTGTTATTGGTACCTAAGATACATACCGAAAACATCATGACGATCGATAAGGATCTTTTAGACCACCTAACTGAGATCATCAGACGCCTTTATGCACCGCTTAAAGAGAAATTACATTGCGATGGATTTACGATCGTTCAAAACAATGAATATGGACAGGACATCAAGCACTTTCACATTCATATGACGCCGAGGTATCACGAAGATGCACTTACACAGACGTATAACAAAACATTACTAAAAGACATTGAAGAGGTCTTTAATATCCTAAAAAGCGAGTAAACGACTCGTTTTTTGGTGTATAAAGAACGGGGTATGCTATAATAGGTAATAGAATAATGAGGTGGGAATTGATGGGAAAGAAGAAAAATCAATATTTGATCTACGGAAGTTGTCTTTTGATGATCATTGGTGTCTTGATCGTCTCTTTTGACTATCTAAAAGAGAAAAAAGCTCAGGCCTATGAGATGATGAACATCAAGTTACTAGAATATCAAAACGGCGAAGATCTTCAAACGACAGATGATGACCAAGAAGAACTGAGTCAACTTCCAGACATTGAAGAGATTGAGGAAGAAAAAGAACCACAGGATAGTGCCATTCCATCTGGCTACATTGGTTACCTAGAGATCCCCAAAATTGAGCTAAAAAAAGGTCTTGTCCCTGTCGACTCTCCATACAATAATATTGAATACAACGTAACGATCCATGCGAAATCAGACTATCCGAACGTAACGAATGGCAATTTCATCTTGATGGCTCATTCTGGAACAGCGGTCATCTCTTATTTCCGTAATCTCTACCAATTAGGGGTGGGTGATGAGGCAATCGTCACATATCAAGGAGTAAGATATCGCTACACCATCGTAAACATTTACAACGTTCCAAAGAATGGTACGGTATCCGTTCGAAGAAATAAAAACAAAACGACGCTTACAATGATCACTTGTACGTATCAAGATGATACCAGTCAGACCGTCTATATTGCCGAACTAGTAAGTCAGGAAGCAGTGTAAGGAGGAACTTATGAAGTCATTATCACTTTGGGGTAAGATCGTTGAACTAGGGAAATTACTCGTCTCTTCCCCCGTTTACTTTGGA
>CAZJUW010000036.1:0-7399 GCA_964549325.1 uncultured Muribaculaceae bacterium | reverse complement strand
TATCATAGATGTCTTGCTGATCTTCATAACTACGGTAAGCCGAATTGATCAAGATCTCTAAGCCTTCTTGCTTGGCTGCCTCATACATTTTGAGATAGGCATTGAGCGTCGTCTTCGTAATGAGTTCCTTGGCGGTCTTATCTTTTAAATACTGAGAATCGATTGAAGTTAACTGATCTGGCACAAAATCTTCACTCAGTTTTCGATAGCGATCAACTAACATCGTCAGACTGTACTCTGTAATCGTAAGCGGATTCTCATAAAATGGTCTATCCAGCCCAATATTGACGTAAGTAACGGTATTTTCTTCATCCTCACGTGACTCTAATTGATAGGCAAGATAACGATCATAATTCTCTAACTTTGCCCATTCATACTGAAGCATATCGAGTGTATCTTCTTCTTTCTCTCGCTCTAAGAATTCAGCAACGGAAGTATCTGTACCACTTCGAAGGATGGCTGAGGTCTCCTCTACGCTATAGCCCTTCTTTAAAAGTTGATTGGCATATTTCGTAAAATTTTTTAAATCCTGATTGAGGGCGATTTTCTGATACTGACTCCAGTTTTTTTCTTCATAATCCCCACTCGCAAAAGCAGCATCCAAAGTCTCATTATAATCAATCGCTAAAACATCTTTCTGTTTATGAAGAGGTAGAATAGCATCGATTGCCTTGGCACTGTAACCATGATCTGTTAACTTTCCACGATAATAATGTTGATAGAAAATAGGAGTTAAAACGAGCACTAAAACAAGCACTAAAATGACAATTAAGATTTTCGCAGGCCGTTTTAAAGTGATCTTTCTCTTCTTTTTCATAGACCCTCCTTGATTCTAACTCAAGTATAGCATATTTCCTGGTTCGTGATATACTGATTTCGGTGGTACTTATGAAAAATCCATTTCCTTATAGTGACAGTAACAAACGTTACTACACATTAGATTATTTTTATCAAAAGAAGTTTCATTCAAAAGTGTTCAAAATTAGTTTGAATGCAGGGTTTACCTGCCCTAATATCGATGGAAAAGTAGGCTATGGTGGTTGTATTTATTGTTCTACTCAAGGAAGTGGAGAATTCGCAGGAAACGTTTCACAAGACATCGTCACGCAGTTTGAAACGATCAAAAAAGTGATGATGCACAAATGGCCTCAAGGGAAATATATCGGCTACTTCCAAGCCCATACCAATACGTATGCTAAAGTCTCCGTCTTGAAAGAAAAATATGAACCGATCCTAAAACAGGAAAACGTCATTGGTCTATCGATCGCAACACGACCAGATGCCATCAGCAAGGAATGCCTTGCTTACTTAGAAGAGTTAAGCAAACGTACTTACTTGACGGTGGAATTAGGGCTACAGACCATTCATGAAAAGACCGCCAAGCTGATCAATCGTTGTCATACCCTTGCCTGTTTTGAAAAAATGGTAAAAGCGTTGCGCAAACGTAACATCAATGTCGTGGTTCATATCATCAATGGTCTTCCTTATGAAACAGAAGAAGAGATGCTTGAGACGATCACTTATTTGAATACACTTGATATTCAGGGAATCAAAATTCATATGTTATGTGTATTAAAGAACACACCGTTAGCAAAACTCTATCAAAAGAAGCCTTTTCATATCTTATCACGTGAGGAATACGTCAAAATTGTCTGTGACCAATTAGAACTTCTGCGCGATGATATCGTCGTTCACCGGCTTACAGCGGATCCCAAAATCGAAGATTTAATTGAACCACACTGGCTCATCAAAAAATTTGGTGTATTGAATGAAATTGATAAGGAATTGGTGCGTAGAGACAGTTATCAAGGAAAATACCAAAAACTCGAAAGTCAAAAACTAGGAGAGTGATATGACTATATTTTCAGAAAAGTAAGACGGAAATCGGTGAATCTTGTTTTTTTTGTCAATTGGTGTTATCATCGAACTATAAACTAGAGGAGGATACAGGATATGGAGAAAAAAACTCGCATGACTCTTGTCATCTCTTTGGCAACATTAGGAATGATTTCTACTGTTTCAGGAACCATTTTAAATATGAAAGCGGAGGAAGGAATCAATACGGATTCTAAAATCGTCTTCCAAGAAAACGTGAAAATAACGCCAGTAACACAGACCGTCAAAGTAAATCAATCACTGCCTTCTAGTCTTCGTTCTTATATTAAGGAAAATATCTCTGATGAAGTGCTCGATAAAATTGTCCTAGATACTAGCAAAGTAGATATCAGTAAGGTCGGGACTTATGAATACACGCTTACTTATCAAAAACAAATTCTAACCGGAACCGTCATCGTCGAAGATCTGATTTCATCCACAGTACAACAAACAGAAGAAACAGAAAATGCTATATCAGTGATTGCAAAGATTACGCTTAAGGATATTACGTTAAAAAAAGGAGAAACACTCCCTAGTGATATTACCTATTACATCGAAGAAACATTAGATTCCGAAACGTTAAATCAAATTCAGTTGGCACTCCCTAGCCAAGGAGTGACCAAACAAACTGGAACTTATACTTACAATGCAAGCTTCAACAATATGGTCTATACGGCTACAATTACTGTTCTTGAGGATCAACCCGTACAACAGAAAGTAGAAGTCATTGAAAAAGATGATGATCCTTCACAAACGATCAATCAAGATACGGAAGATGCCGAAGAAGCAGAATGAGCACAAAATAGCATGCGAAAGGTGCATGCTATTTTTGTTTCTGATTTTTTCAAAATCAGCGTTTGAATTTTGTTTTTTGCCTTGCCAAACCCGTTTCTTTCTCACTGGATTGCATCTCTGGGGGTGTGATCAAGCGTTCAATTTCCGCATCTGATAGAGAAATTCTTTGCTCCATCACCGAAGTATCGCATTCCTTCTTATCTTCCTGTGTCTTAGTCTCTTCCTTTCCGAATGTGACGGAAGAAATAGTAGTAGTTGGTTTTTCATCTTTGACGGTTTCTGCTTTCTTCCATTTCTGTTCCCGATTACATTTTTGCATCACCTTCGTAAACCAAACAGCATCGATGGCAGAATCGACTAACGTAAGACCATAGAAAGCATTCGCAACTGCACTAGCAATCGCTGGATCCATAAAACTACCCAGTAAAAGATTGGATGCTATTCCAGCAACTAACAGCCACATTTTTAATTTTCCGGCTAAAGTAGGGGTGATGCTTTCACCTAACTTAATTTCTTTCCAACGATCCTTTACAGTGTCTCTTCGAAGAGCCCACTTCTTCCTTTGAATTTCCTTCTTCGTACCTTTCAGTTCCCCACTTTCCTTTGCCTTTACCAGTCTTTCTTCGTAGGTCAAAGAGCGGCTTCTACCTTCCAATTCCATCCGTTCTTTGGAGGTACGAAGTTTATGATGAACCGTTGCAATTGCAACCGGAATATCGCGAGCAAGAACCAACAAAGGCCACACCGGAACGGTCCCTACCGCAACCATTGCTAGCAACATTCCTACATTTAACACCTTATCCGCAACACCATCTAAGAAAGCACCCAGATCAGAAGTAACATTCCACTTTCGTGCAAGGTATCCATCCAAAAAATCAGTCCCTGCAGTCAAGGCATACCAACCTGCCAATACTACGGGATGCAAAGAAGTAACGAAATAGGCCCCAATCAAACCAAAGGAACTAATGATTCTGGAAGCGGTTAATATATTTGGAAGTTTCTTTTTTGTTTCTTCTTTCATAGATCCCCCTTATATAGTTTCCTATCTTACTTTTTTTCGTAGTAAAAGTCAAGGAAAAAGGCAAAAGAAAAGTAAGGTTCACCCTCACCTATTCTAACACTTTTTCCTCAGTAAGATCCAAGTTCTTCTCATAGATCGTCAACTTCTCTTCACTGTCGCAAATAACTAATAAAACATCCTCTAAATTCTTATAACCGTTCTTTTCTAAGCGTGTCCTAAGCCACTTCTCATCTTTCTTAATCTTCTCAAGATTATTTATCATCACTTTCCCATCGATCACTAGATTGCTACAAAGCCCTTTATAATTGGTCTTGATCTTCAAATCATTATTCGTCGTAGGCAAATACTTACTCTTTAATAAGAAACTAATCCTACCGTTTGGTTCCATAATGGCATACTCTACTTGGCTCAAATCAAAATAACCATTCGTGCGAGCCTCTTGTAATAGGTCATTGATATCGAGCTTGGTCTTTTTTAAAGAACGATAAAGAATCTTGCCATTCTCGATCAAAATACAAGGAGCTCCACTTATCAAGCGACGAGCCGTAATACTTTTTGAGGTCAGTACGCTGATCAAATAAGCAACAACCGCATAGACGATCAAGGCAAACGTTCCTTCAAAGAAATTCACTTCATCATTTAACGTCATCTCCGCCGCAATCGAGCCGATCGTAATTCCGATGATGTAATCAAACATATTCAGTTGGGCAACCTGTTTTCTTCCCATCAACTTTGTAAGAAAGAACAAAACGACGATCGAAGTAAGACCTTTTCCTAAAATTAACAAATATCCCATACGTATCACCTAAGGATAGTATGGGATAAACACTCTTAAAATATTCCCGTAACGGTACCGTCAGAATCGATATCGATCAGTTCATAATTAGGTTTTTTGGGAAGTCCTGGCATTCGCAAAATATCACCTAGCAACACCGTGACAAATCCTGCTCCATGATAGAGTTCTACATCGCGCACAGTCACGGTATAATCACTTGGTGCACCTAACTTCTTCGCATCATCCGAAAGGGAATACTGCGTTTTGGCAATGCAAATTGGCAACCCATCAAAACCATTTTTCACAAGCAAGGCCAGTTTCTTTCTCGCTTCTTCTGTATAAACCACTTCACTGGCATGATAGATCTTAGAACAGATCATCTCAATTTTCTTATCGTAAGTTTCCTTATTTTCATAAAGTGGATGATAATCGTTCGGTAACTCTATCGCTTTTAAGACCTCTTTGGCTAATTCACTAGCACCCTTCCCACCATCTGTATAAGCCGTACTACAAGAGACGGCAACATTCTTTTCTTTACAGAAATCACGAATCACTTGAAGTTCCTCTTCACAATCGGTCTGATAGCGGTTGATCGCTACGACGAGTGGCACCCCATACTGTTTCAAATTATCAATATGAGCTTCTAAATTCATAAGTCCCTCTTTGACTTTTTCTTTTGCCTTCTTATAGATATCTTCTTTTGGTACCTTAGCATTATATTTCAAGGCCTTGACGGTAACAACCAAGACGATACAACTAGGCGCAAGACCAGCCTTTGGACATTTGAGATCCAAAAACTTCTCGGCTCCAAGATCCGCGCCAAATCCTGCTTCCGTGACCACATAATCACCAAGACTCAAAGCTGTCTTAGTTGCTATGACGCTGTTACAACCATGGGCAATATTCGCAAATGGTCCACCATGAATGAAGGCTGGTGTTCCTTCCAATGTCTGTACCAAGTTCGGATGAATGGCGTCCTTTAATAAAACAGTCAGTGCACCCTCGATCTTCAGATCTTTGGCAAATCGAGCAGTACCTTCTTTCGTGTAACCAATCACGATATCCCCTAACCTTTTCTTTAAGTCCGCAAGCGAAGTGGCAAGACAGAATAGAGCCATGATCTCACTCGCGGCCGTAATGGTAAACTGTTCAGAGCGCACTGCTCCATTTACTCGCCCGCCAAGTCCAATCGTTACCTCTCGTAGTGCTCGATCATTTACATCAAGGCAACGATGAAAGGTGATCTTCTCTGGATCTAAGGCCAGATCATTTCCTTGCTTGATATGATTATCAATCGCTGCACAAAGTAAATTATTACAAGCAGTAATCGCATGAAAGTCACCCGTAAAGTGTAAGTTGATATCTTCCATCGGCACAACTTGAGAATATCCGCCACCCGTCGCCCCACCTTTCATGCCAAAAACAGGACCCATCGACGGTTGCCTAAGAGCAAGGATCGACTTTTTTCCAAGCCCTCGTAACGCATCCGCCAAACCGATACTCACCGTCGTCTTTCCTTCCCCATATGGAGTGGGATTGATCGCCGTGACTAGAATCAATTTTCCTTGATGATCACGCTTCTTGGTAAGATGTACTTTGGCTTTATCCGTTCCATAGTAAAACACTTCAGAATCATCTAACCCTAATTCTTTCACTACCTCACTGATAGGACCTACTTTTACTTGATGTACGATTTCTAAATCTGTCATTTTAACACCTCACCATTCATTATACTACAAATCTTGATTGTTAACTCTTCATCTAATTTCTCTTACCATTTCACTTTCTCATATAAAGCAATCTCAAAGAGTTTAGTACCGCTATCAACGTCACGCCAACATCAGCAAAAATGGCTGTCCACATCGACGATATGCCAAGTGCTCCTAACAATAAGATAACCGCTTTGGTGAGAAGTGCAAAGATGATATTTTCTAATACGATCCGTCGCGTCCTATGAGAAATAGCAATCGCCTCTGGAATCTTGCGAAGATCATCCTCCATGATTACCATATCGCTTGCTTCAATCGCTACATCACTTCCAACGCCACCCATCGAAATGCCGACATCTGCCATCATTAAAGAAGGAGCATCGTTTATTCCATCACCTACAAAGGCCAGAATGTTACCCTGTTGTTTCAGCTCCTCCAGTTTCTCCGTCTTCTGTTGTGGTAACAATCCAGCATAATACTTCGTCAAAGAAAGCTCACGACTGATATGAGAGACGATCTCTTCCCGATCACCAGAAAGAACGACTAAATCATGCATTCCCATACGTCGTAAAGACGCAATCGCTTCTTTTGAGGTTTCTTTCAAACCATCCGCGATCACAAGGTAACCAAGATACTTGCCTGAGACTGCTACATATAAAATCGTCCCAGGTTCTTGTACCTCATGGAAAGAAATCTTTCGTTTGGCAAGTAACTGTGCATTTCCTACGACAATTTTCTCTTCATCATAAATTAGTTCAATCCCATATCCTGCTTTTTCACGATAAGAAGTAACTTTCTCTTTGGCGATAGTGACTTTGGAAAAGGATAAGATCGATTGGGCAATAGGATGATTGGAAGCACTTTCAGCCAAAGCGGCATACTGAAGCAGTTGCTCTTTGGAGACATCTTTCTGGGGAACGATCTTCGTAACTTGGAACTTCCCTTCTGTCAGTGTCCCTGTCTTATCAAAACAGATCGTCGTCACCTGCGAAAGAGCTTCTAATGCATTACTCCCTTTGATTAAAATACCACACTTAGAGGCAAGACCAATACCGGAAAAGAAACTGAGTGGAACGGAGATGACCAAAGCGCATGGACATGAGGTTACCAAAAAGATGAGGGCCCGATAAAACCAAGTATCAAAAGAGCCTCCTATGAAAGTTGGAATCAAACATAGAAGCACCGCTGCAAGGACGACGATAGGAGTATAGATCTTCGAAAACT
>CAZJUW010000035.1:0-7522 GCA_964549325.1 uncultured Muribaculaceae bacterium | reverse complement strand
AATAAGACGTCCTTTTTAATAGTTAATTTCATAATTTATTCCTTCTTTCTTAAAGATATTTTTATTATTACTGTGGAAAATGTGGAAAACTGCATTTTAGGTTGAAAAATCAATACATTTTACAAAATTCACCTGTTGAAAAAACTGTTTTAAACTTTTATTTTTCCACAATTTCATATTTTAATATCCTTTTTTAATTTTTCAATGATGTTACTTAATTCTTTGTTATTCTCCACTTCTTTTTCTATCTTTTCCACAGAGTGCATTACTGTTGAATGATCTTTTCCACCAAATTCTGTGCCTATTTTTGGAAAAGATTCATTCGTTAACTTTCGGCAAAGGTACATGGCAATCTGTCTTGGAAAAGCAATATTTGAACTTCGCTTTTTCGATTTGATATCTTCTACTGAAATTTGAAAGTACTCCGAAACGATTTTCTGGATTCTGTGGATATCATTTTTATCGCTCACACCTTTGTTGATATAATCTTTTAACGCTTCAATTGCGAGATCTACATCAATCTTTGCACCTCCCATGATTGTGGAATATGCGACTAATCTAGTAGCAGCTCCTTCCAGTTGCCTTACGTCACTTCCCATATTGGAAGCGATATATTCTATGACTTCTTCTGGAATTTCTTTTTCGAAAGCTCCTGCGATGATCTTTTTCTTTAGAATTGCCATTCTAAGGTCGAAGTCTGGTGGATAAATATCTACTGTTAATCCCCAGCAAAACCGCGTTCGTAACCGGTCTTCTAACAGTTTTAAATCATCCGGTGATCGATCACTAGAAATGATAATTTGTTTACTGTCGCTATAAAGTGTATTAAAGGTGTGAAAAAACTCTTGTTGCGTCTGGGTTGCCCCACCTAAGAATTGAATATCGTCAATGATGAGAACATCTACATTGCGATATTTATTTTTGAAAAATTCTACATAGTTGAAATTTGTTCCATTTTCATCTTTTTTGTTGATGCCAATAAAATCTTGAATGAATTGATCACTTGTCACATATAGGATCTTTTTATTGGTATTTTCATGGATATAGTTTCCAATTGCATGCATCAAATGTGTCTTTCCTAGTCCACTATTTCCATAAATGAATAGTGGATTATACATTTTGCCAGGATTTTCTGCAACGGATAATGCGGCAGCATGTGCAAATTTATTGCTACTTCCAACGATAAAACTGTCAAAAGTATAGTTCGGATTTAAATTTGTATGAGAATAATCGTAATGTGGAACCCCTACTTCACTTGGCTCTTGTTTTTCTTTTTCTTTTGTTTCTAATATTTCTTCTTCATTTAATTCTTCTTTTAAAAAGAACTCTACTTCGAAGTTTGTTCCAGTTACTTTATTTAATTTTTCAATGATGAGATCATTATAGTTTTCACGTAAATGTTTTTTGTGAATTGACATGGGAACGATGATCTTTGCTTTGCCGTCTTTTAATTCGTATAACTGTGTTTCGGCAAACCAAGTTTCGTAGGACACAGAATTGAGTTCTTCTTTCATTTGACTCAAAAAATTGTTCCATAAAACGGTGACATTCAAACTACCACCTCCCCACTGAAAAAAAATTCCTTCAACCACTTTCAATTCTAACGTAATTGTGTAGAAAAGAAAAGGAAAAATAATAAAAAATTTTTTTCCACAAAATTTCCACAAAGTTATTCACAATTCAAAGTCATATAAAAAAAGAAAAGATTGAGTTTTCCACATAGGTTGTGGAAAACTAATACACAATGTGAAAAAGAAGTTTGCACAGGGTTGTGAATTTGTGGAAAAGAAATTTTTTACCCTTTTCATTGACAAAATCTGTGAATTTTTATTATACTAATGGAGATTTATGTCAGGAGGTGGCAAAAATGAAGAGAACTTATCAACCAAATACCCGTAAAAAAGCAAAGAAACATGGTTTTTTCGCACGCATGAAAACAAATGTAATCAATAAGCGTCGCAAGAAAGGTAGGAAAGAACTTTCAAAATAGTTTCCACTGATTTCAGTGGATTTTTCATTTACTCTTATTATATATAAGGATAGGAGAGTTATATGAATAAAAAATTCATCATCAAAAATAGTTTTGAATTTAATGAAATTATCAATGCTAAATGTTTCGTAAAAGATAGAGCATTTGTCGTTTATTATTGTCAAAATCAATTAGGATATTCACGTTATGGAATCTCTGTAGGGGCAAAACTTGGCAAAGCACATCTACGGAATCATTTGAAACGTCAAATTCGAAATATCTTACAAACCCACAAAATGGGCTATCAAAATTCCTTAGACTATATTATAATAATAAGGAAGAACGGCACAAACTGTTCTTATCAGGAATTAGAGAAGAGTCTCTTGAGTCTTCTTGCTAAGATTAAAGGAGAAAAAAATGCAAAAAAAGCGTAGCAATAAATTAAAAGTTTTCATTATTTTAGGATTGTTTTTCCTTCTTACTGGTTGTACGACAACGTTGATGGATTCTGAAAATAAAGCAGTCCAGAATCCAGAAACAGGTCAGAATTTAACTAAGAACATTCTTTGCCGTCCAACGTCGGAATCAACGATAGAAAAATATGAAGAAAATCAAGTGGACCTCAAGAAACTACCAGAATGTGACGAATTTAAAGTGACTTCTGGTGGATATGAGGGCATATGGACGTCATTTCTTGTAAAACCGATGGCATTCGTCATCCTCTGGGTAGGAAAGTATGTAGGAAACTATGGCTTATCCTTATTACTAGTAGCAATTGCCATTCGCTTGATTATTTTGCCGTTTACCAGAAAGACAGCGATGACTTCAGAATTGATGCAAGAAGCCCAACCGGAACTTGCTAAGATCGAAAAGAAATATGCAAATAAAACGGATCAAGAGTCGATGATGAAAAAGAGTCAAGAAATGACGATGATTTATAAAAAACATAATATCAGTCCATTTTCTGGTTGCTTGTTCTCGATGATTCAACTACCACTTTTATTCATCTTCTTAGAAGCCGTCAATCGTTTACCAGCAATTTTCGAGGAAACTTTCTTAGGATTGCAGTTAGGAACGACGCCAATGAAAGGTTTTAGCAGCTCTCATTGGTGGGTCTACCTCATATTGATGCTTGCAATTGCTGCAACAACTTATTTTACCTTCAAATTCACTGCGCGAGATACTACTGCAGGTAATAGTGCGATGCCTAGTATGAAATATATGCCGCTTATTATGACAGTAATGATCATTATTACCGGTCTTGCCATGCCATCGGCGCTTGGAATGTACTGGGTTGCCACAAATATCTTCACAGTAATACAAAATATTTTTGTGAAGCGAGGGAGGAAGAAACGTCATGCTTGAGAAACATTGTTATAGTGGAAAAACACAAGAAGAAGTCATCAACGAAGCGATTACAGATTTAAGAGAACAACAAGAAAATTTGATCATTCGATCAAAAGAAGTGAAGAATGGACTTTTCTCAAAAAAGGTAGCAATTGAAGTGATTGAGAAAAGAGCGATTGAAGACTATGTCAAAAATCTGGTGTTAGCAATTACCAATCAAATGGGATTAAAAGTAAATGTCGAAAAAAAACGTCGCGATGGGATTGTTTCCTACGATTTATATAGTGATAATAATGGCATTCTCATTGGAAAGAATGGACGAACGATCGAAGCTTTAACTACGATCATTCGCCAGGCAGTCATAAAAGAAATAGGGGAGTATTATCCATTTTCTCTCGACGTGAGTGAATATAAGAAACATCAAGATCAAGAACTGGTTTTCCTTGCACGACGTGAAGCTAAGAAAGTTGTGTCGACGAAAGTAGAAGTACGATTAACCGCAATGAACTCTTATCAACGACGGGTCATTCATAATGCTTTGGCAGATTTTGAAGGAGTTTATACCGAAAGTGAAGGGGAAGAACCAAATCGAGCTGTCGTTATCAAACCTCGATAAAAGAGGTTTTTTTTCTTTCAAATTATTTCCCGGGAAATAATTTTTTTCAAGAAATGTATTCGTAATACAAAAATAGGAAGAAGATGAAGCTTATGCAAGATACAATTGCTGCCATCTCTACAGCCTTAGGCAAAGGAGCAATCTCGATCGTTCGCTTAAGTGGACCAGATGCAATTTCTATTGTCGATAGCATCTTTTCACAAGATTTAAAAGAGGCACATTCTCATACGATCCATTATGGTTATATAAAAGAGGAAGATGAACGCCTGGATGAAGTCTTAGTGATGTTAATGAGAGCACCAAAAACTTTTACGAAAGAAGATGTTGTTGAGATTAACTGTCATGGCGGTATGCAAGTGACAGAGCAAGTATTAAAGTTAGTCCTATCCAAAGGTGCCCGTCTTGCCGAACCAGGAGAGTTTACGAAACGTGCTTTTCTAAACGGTAGAATTGATTTAGTAGAAGCAGAATCCGTCATGGATATGATTGAAAGTAAGACAAAAGAAGCAAGGAAACTTGCTATGAATCAGTTATCTGGTAAAACGTCGCAAAAGATAGAAAAATTAAGAAAACAGCTGTTAGAGATCATCAGTAATATTGAGGTTAATATTGATTATCCAGAGTATGAAGATATTGAAGAAATGACAAATGCAAAAATTTTGCCAAAGTTAGATGAAATTTTGAAAAATCTTTCTCACCTCATCGACGATGCGCAATCAGGACGACTCATTCGTGAGGGTTTAAAAACAGTTATTGTTGGACGACCAAATGTAGGGAAGAGCAGTCTACTAAATTGCCTTTTAGAAGAGGACAAAGCAATTGTTACGGAAATTGAAGGAACGACACGAGATGTTGTGGAAGGAGATTTTGTCTTAGATGGTATTTTATTTCATCTATTAGATACTGCAGGAATTCACGAGACAGAGAATGTGATCGAAAAGATAGGAGTGGAGAAAAGTCAAAGTTTGATGCACGAAGCAGATCTTGTGTTTGCAGTCTTTAATGGAAACGAAAAATTAAAAGCAGAAGATCGTACACTTTTAACAGAATTAGATCCTACGAAGACCATCTTTATTATCAACAAAAATGATTTACCGTTGAAAATAGAACGTACTTTTTTTAAAAATTTAGAATATGTGTTGATCAATACCAATAGCGAAGAGGGCATTTGCCCATTAAAGAAAATGATTCGAAAAAAATATCGCCTTTCTGAAATCTTATCTCAAGATCCAACTTATCTATCGAATGCGCGACAACAGAGTTTAGCAAGAAGAGTATACGAGACATTGTTAGAAGCAAAAAAAGAGATTGAAGGCGGGGAAGCAATTGATCTTGTGGAAATCGATTTAAAGAATGCTTGGGAGACTTTGGGTGAAATTACAGGAAAAATCTATCAAGACGAACTATTAGATCATCTGTTTCAAAATTTCTGCGTTGGAAAATAGAAATATTTGGTAAATTTTGGTGCAAAATTATTTCCCGGGAAATAATTTTTGCTATTTTTCAAAAAAATCCTGTGAAAAAGAAAAAATATTGTATAATAGGGCAGAAAAAGGAAGTGATCACAATGAAATATGAAATCATCGTTGTTGGTGGTGGCCATGCAGGTTGTGAAGCAGCCTTGGCAACGAGTAGATTAGGTTGTAATACACTTTTGATCACTGGTAATAAGAATAATATTGCGGATATGCCTTGTAACCCTTCTGTTGGAGGTCCAGCAAAAGGAATCATCGTGCGTGAAATTGATGCGCTGGGCGGAGAGATGGGAAAAAATTCCGATAAAGCATCACTTCAGATGAAGATGTTAAATACGAAAAAAGGGAAGGCAGTCCAGGCATTACGAGCACAAGTAGATAAAATCATTTATCCAAAAGAAATGCTGAAGACTTTAGAAGCCCAAGAACATTTGACTATCTTAGAGGCAATGGTAGAGGATTTAGTAGTAGATGAAAAAGTTATAAAAGGAGTGCGCTTAGCTGATCAACAAGAGATTCTAGCGTCATCCGTCATCTTAACGACAGGAACTTACCTTCGAGCGGCTGTTTTAGTAGGATCAGCCAAGAAGAGTAGTGGACCACACGGTGAAAAACCATCATTACATCTAAGTAATGTTTTGAAAGAATTAGGATTCCATATTTTGAGACTTAAGACGGGAACTCCACCAAGACTGGAAAAATCTAGTATTGATTTTTCTAAGACAAAAGTAGAGCCGGGAGACGATATACCATATACCTTTTCCTTTGACAATGAAGCTAACTATCAAGTGCCAGATCAGTTGCCCTGTCATTTAGTTTATACGACAGAAAAGACGCATGACATTATTCGAAAACATTTAAAGGAATCTAGTATGTATGGAGGCTATGTTGAAGGTGTTGGGCCCAGATATTGTCCATCCATTGAAGATAAAGTCGTTCGTTTTTCTGATAAACCTCGCCATCAATTGTTCTTAGAACCTGAGAGTAAGTATTATGATGATATTTATCTTCAAGGGTTTTCTACCAGTATGCCACATGAGGTTCAAAAACAGATGGTGCACAGTATCGTTGGCTTAGAGCACGCAGTGATTAAAAAGTATGCTTATGCAATTGAATACGACGCAATCGATCCACTTCAATTGAAACCATCTCTAGAAACAAAACTTATTGCCAACCTCTTTACGGCAGGTCAAATCAATGGAACGAGTGGGTACGAGGAGGCGGCAGGGCAAGGGCTCATGGCAGGAATCAATGCTGTGTTAAAACTGAGAGGAAAAGATCCACTCATCTTAAAACGGAATGAAGCCTATTTAGGCGTTTTGATCGATGATTTAGTCACCAAAGGAATTAAAGATCCTTACCGCATGTTGACTTCTCGTGCCGAATACCGCTTGTTGCTTCGCCACGATAATGCGGATCTACGACTACGCGAATATGGACATCAAGTAGGATTGATCGACGAAGTACGTTATCAAAAACTAATAGCGAAGAAATTTGCGATAGAAACTGTTACCAAACAATTAGAGACAACGCGAATTACACCAACACAAAAAGTAAATACATGGTTAGGGGCACATCAGTCTACTTTATTAAAGGATGGCATCTCCCTTGCTGAGTTATTAAAACGTCCTGAAATTACGATTGAAGATTTAAAGGAGTTTATAGAATTATCTACGGATAAAGAAGTTTTAGAGCAAGTCGAAATCAACATCAAATATGAAGGATATATTGCCAAAGCAAAGAAAGAGGCTGAAAAGATGATCAAGTTGGAGTCCCTTCGCATTCCTTCCGATTTAAACTACGAGGAAGTTCCTAATTTGGCATCCGAAGCAAGGCAGAAGTTAGCCTTAATTCAGCCAGAATCTTTAGGACAAGCAAGTCGCATCAGTGGAGTAAATCCTGCCGATCTTGCCATTCTTTCGGTCTATCTTAGAAAGAGAGGGCATCATGAATAAAGAACAGTTTCAACAAGCTGTAAAAGAGCTAGGATTAGAATTAAGTAAAGAACAAATGAACCAGTTAGATTTATTCTATCGATTGTTAGTTGCGTGGAATCAAAAAATCAATCTAACGCGAATCATAGAAGAAGAGGAAGTCTATTTAAAACACTTTTAT
>CAZJUW010000034.1:0-7661 GCA_964549325.1 uncultured Muribaculaceae bacterium | reverse complement strand
TTCTGCTCCCTCTTCTTCACCTGAATCTAATTGATTGGAAAGAATGATGACATTACTTCCATTTCCAAAGGCCGCTAGAGCGCGTTCTACTCGTTCGTCCGGTGATAGCGTCTCATCTGTTGTTCTAGTCATGGCAACCGAAATACCTAACTCTTGGAACCTTCCCTGCATATACTCAGAGACTTCTAAATTGACATCTTTTTCAACTATGCCGTTAGCAACCGTCCCAGTGTCCTCCCCACCATTTGCTGCATCGATTACAATTCCTTGTATCGCTCTTGACTCTTGCATACTGTTTCTCCTACACAGGAATCTCTAGTATTTGACCGATCTGCAAGATGGTAGTGCCTAAATTGTTTAAGTTCATGATCGCTAAAACTGTGGTTCCATAACGATTGGCAATACCCCAAAGAGTATCTCCACTTTGAACAGTATAGGTAGTAGTGCCTGAAGAAGATTCTGCTGGAATTTTTAATATTTGACCAATTTGTAACACATCTGTCGTTAAGCTATTTGCTCTTCTAAGATCCGCTACTGTTGTATTAAAACGATTCGCAATACTCCATAAGCTATCGCCTTGCTGCACGGTATAAGTGGTCACTCCTTGGCTTTCGCTTTGATTTCCTGCTGGAATCTGTAATACTTGACCAATCTGTAAAACATTTGTAGTTAAATTATTTGCATTGATTAAATCATTTACCGAGACACCATTCGCTTGAGCAATACTCCATAGGCTGTCGCCTCTTTGTACAATATAAGTGCTGGTTGAGGTCCCCGTGCCTGTCGGAAGTAAAAGGATCTGTCCGATTTGGAGGACATCTGTTGTTAAATTGTTTAATTGCATTAAAGTCGCCACTGTGGTTCCATAACGGTTTGCAATACTCCATAGGCTATCTCCTTGTTCAACGACATATGTTCCTCCTTGGGAACTATCCGTTGGTGGAGTATAAGTAAATCCACCATAATTTGCGACTGCTTTTACTACCGCTTCTACATAGCGAAGTAAGTTTTGTTGTAGTTTCACAACATCTCTTGAATTATCAATATAACCGTATTCAATTAGTAATGCTGTCGTATCTGGTGTCAGCCTCATGATATAGTAATAATCTTTCGTTGGATCCTCTGGTAACGTTCTTTGAAACGTTCCTCTCCCAATTTGTCCTGCTTGTTCTATACTATCTAGTATATCACGAGCTAAAACACCATCACTACGAAGTGGATAATACACTTCAGCACCTTCGCCACCTCCCGCATTAATGTGATTAGCCAATACTAACACGTCAGGAGTGGCTCCAAAACTATTTATCATAGTACTGACACGTTGATCACGAGTAATTGATTCATCATCCGTTCGCGTCATCACAGCAGGGATTCCTAACTCACGAAAGCGCTCGTACATATATCTAGAAGCTTCTAATGTAAAATCCTTTTCACGTAATCCATTCGCTACTGCACCTGGATCAGCACCTCCATGCCCAGCGTCTACAACGACACCACGTACTTTCCCATTTCCCTGATTCATAATCTCACCTCTAAAGTAGTCTATGAGAAAGAAAAATATACGTGACATTTCACTAATTTGATCATCATAAAAAGATATCACAATGTTATGATATCTTTTATTATCAAGTTCAATTATTAGTCGATCATAGAAGAATCTTGAAAAAGTAATACTCCTGGAACTTGCTTTGATAAGTAAGACAATATTTCATTGTCATCATCAATCACCACGATCTGTTCGTCATTCTGTTTTTCGAAACTTTGAATAAAATCTTTTTTCAACTCCTTTGACGATTTTCCAGGATGAGTTTCCTTTACTATGATGAAAAAGTTATCTTGTGAAAGAAATGGGGCATTCTGCTGAAGCCATTTTATCTTGTGTGTTCTTTGTTCTTTTGTTAGACAAATCGATAGAATGCAGATCTTTACCTTAGGAAGATGGGAGATCTTCTCTAAGGTCTTAATATTTGTCACAATAGGGCGTTTTTTTTCAAAATCTAATGGCTCTAAAAGCTGATAATCCGCAATCACGCCATCCATATCTACAAACAACGTAAGCTTTCCTCTATTAGCGAGTTCCTTGATTCTCTTTACAAAATACACTTCCACCCCTCCTTTTTATATATTGTCCTTTGATATCATCCATCACCTGATTTGCGATTTGCATTGAAGCATCTAGGCGTCTTAGATGTGATGTATCAATCAACGTCGCATGGTCCACAAAAGGTTCATAGAGTGGCATCACCTCTAACAAGGCCCTATTATAACGCACAATGTTTTCTGGGCTCATCGTCGTCCTTGGCTCAATTGAAAGCGAGTTCTGATAGTCACGTTCTAAGGATGTAGTCGGATCTGTATATAACCCATAAAAATAATTTATATATTCTGTAGTCTTCCTAGATAAACTTGAGAAAAATTTATCGTAACGATCTTGTTTCACCATTCCCATAGTTGCATACATTTGATACCAAATATAAGTGTCTAAGACACCTCTATCACAGAGAATCACTTCATTCTCAGTCAACGCTTTCGAAATATGCTCTATGCCTATTTCATATTGGCGATCGACAAAGTCAACCCTCCGCTTTAATAACTCTTGCTTTTCCTCTTTCGTTTTCAAAGTGGCATACACTAACCCTGCTGGCTCCTGTAATCGATCGGTCTTCAAGTCCGCTTTCTTAAAGAATTCATATAAAGTATCAATGCAAGTTGTCTTACCAGCCCTTGGGGTGCCACTCACTGTTATCACAAATGGCTTTTCTAATTGAAAGCCCTGTTTCTTTTGTTCAATAATATCTTGCTTTTTTTGGTGTAGAGAAAGCAAACTATCAAACAGATTGAGATCAGTCCCATAATACTGTCTGATCTTCTGGTAATATTCTTGCGATAATGTTTTCGCTTGTGTAGCACAGTAACTCATTTTTCCTCCTTACATGCGTATCAAATACACATTCTTTGCTTCAAAAATAAATTGTTTCTAGCTAGAAGAAAGTCTTACCATCATGGCTTGGCTTTCTACTATCAGTATATGCGTATTTATGACGCTTGTAAATAATTTTGTGGCAAAAAAAAGTTTTATGTATCCTGATTGACACTTTCTCTTTTTAGATATGCCTGTATCAATCGGCTTTTTATACTATGTTGCTTGACATAATTCTGGCAACCGTTTTACTTCACCAAAAAACGTATCTTCAAAATACGTTTTTATCTTGCTTTTTACGATTAAATTGATATAGCTTTGCAGGTTTTCTTCCCTCAAACATAACAGTCTTACCAGTATCTTTGATAAGACCAAGACTTAAGATCTTCTTGCGGAAGTTTCGACGGTCAAATGTTTGTTGCAAAATAGACTCATACGTCTTTTGAATTTCTGGGAGTGTAAAACCATGTGGGAAGAGCGCACGGAGAATATCCGTTCTAGCGATTCGATTTTGCAGTTTCTCAAGCGAATCCACAACAATTTCGTTATGATCATATGCCAAAGGTGGGATTTCATCGATAGGAAACCACGCTGCATCCGCGGTCCTCAATGTTTCCTGTAATAAAGTTACGCGCTTGTGATCAATGACACCTAAGTAACTCACTGCGATCATCCGCATGACTGGGGAACGATCTGGCTTTCCGAAAACGTTGCCAAAGTAAAGCTCAATTTCTTCAATTCCCGTTTTCTCTTTGATTTCCCTACGAAGACCATCTTCTAGATCTTCATCATTGTAGAGAGCTCCACCAACTAACGACCACATATCCTTATAAGGTTCATTATTGCGTCGAATTAACAACACCTTTGTTACCCCTTTATCAACTGTAAAAACGGAAGCGATGACATGAATTCCTTGATTCTTATACTTTGGATTTCCTTTTTCCATTTTCTACCTCCTATTTCTATTATCAATTTTTCAAAGAAAATTGTCAATCTTTTCAAAAAAAGTGCCAATCATCTAACTGGCACTTTGAGTTAACGTAGCTTTTGCTTTTTGCTCTTTTCTATTTCTTAGATAAGTGATTTCGATCGTATCACCCACATTGTGCTTATAAAGTTCATAACGTAAGTAAGCGGAATCTTTCACTTTCTCGCCATCGATCGCAATAATGACATCCCCCTTTTCAAGCCCTGCTTGCGATGCACCACTATTCTTCGAAACGCTTGCTACCACAACACCAGTCGTAATATCGCGATCAATTTTGATTCCATTTTGATAAAGTGATGCCGTGTCAGAGGCATTGATCAAGGTGATTCCTAAAACAGGCCTCTCAATCTCTTTTCCCGCTTCCAATGTTTCGACGTGGCTCATTGCAAATTCGATCGGGATGGCAAACCCCATTCCTTCAATTTCCTCCTGGACTAATTTCAAAGAGTTGATTCCAATTACTTCCCCATTGATATTTAAAAGAGGTCCGCCACTATTTCCAGGGTTCATCGCCGCGTCTGTCTGTAAAACCTTCATGACATACGTATCATTGCCATCAGCAACATTTACCGTTACTAAACGATCCGTTCCTGAAAGAATTCCACTCGTCACACTTCCTCGATACTCATAGCCTAAGGGCGACCCAACTGTAAAGACGCGATCCCCTAAAACAGATTTCGTACTATCTCCAATTGAAACCACTTTGGTTACGTTTTCCTTTGCGATTTTAACGACCGCTAAATCCATATATGCGTCGCTTCCAGCCACAACACCATCGACTGTAGTATCATTAGAAAATGTTATTCTAATACTGTCCGATCGTGATACAACATGTTGATTTGTTAGAAGGTAACCATACTTTTCATCGACCTTATAAACGAACCCTGTTCCTGTGGAAACAACAGAGCCATTCTGATAGTTTTCAATCATAACGACCGCATCATAAACTTTCTCAATAGCATCATTGATTCCCTTTTCATTTACAGTAACCTGGTTCGTACACTTTGTCGTTCCACAGTAGTTTACGGTTCCGGTAGCAGTTGTATTGCTAGGTGATGAAATCACAATATAGGTAAAAACCCCACCAACTACGAAAGAGACAACGATGGTAACTGCTGTTAAGATTTTATTTTTCATCATCCATCACCTCATGTTTAATATTTGCTAAATCCTTCCAATTATTAGGAAAGCCCATTCGTTCTAAAACTTTCTCAATAGGAATGGAGTGCAAATTATAAGAAAGATTGGCAATTGCATTTTCTATTTCAATCGTCATAGCACGAAACTCATTATGTTTTAACATTTCTTTCATCACAATAATCAATGCAAAAAGGTCATTCTTCCCATAGATATATTCTCCATCTTGTTTTGGAATCTCTAATAGTTGGTGAAATACCGTATCAGCAATCGTCTTTTGCGTTCTATGTTCATAGACGATATCCTCATGGGCACATAGGTTTCGATAATTGGCAAGAAGTGGAAGATAGTTACTTAGTGTTTCCTTATCCATATGATAAAGGTCTGCAATCGCACGTTGGTCCTCACTCTTTAAAACTAAATAGAACTCTCCCACAATGCCAAAAGATAAAACTTTTACTAAGATCCATAGTGGAATATATCCATAGTTGTTGATGTAGTGTGACGTTGCTGAATGCTGAGAACTATTGACTCGGATCTGACGTTTCATTTTCTTCAAAAGATCATTTAACTGCTTTTGTTTGTCTGGTGCAGTTGTGAAGTTTTTAGGACGTAAGTAATCTCGCTCTTTATATCCATATTTCTTTGATAACTGGTAAGAAATGATTGACTTGATATTATTTTCGATGATCAATAAATTTTTAAAGATAATATTGCGGAATTGTCGGTCAAAGAGAAACAGACTATAGAGCTCCTCAAAGGTACTTCCATCGATGTACTTACGATTATTTTCTGATTTCATAAAGAGATGGCGGTAACCATTTAGGAAGAAGTAATTTTCACGAAGTAATACTTCCTTGGCATATGTTTCATCCTGAACAGTTAACCCTTTATAACGCAATATTTCAATTTGCTCATCCAGGTTTTTAAATTGTTTTTCTATCATAGCCTTCACCTAGTATAAATTATATCATAGTATTTCAGAATCGATGTGGCATTTTGCAAAAAGAAAAAGAAAGATGATTAAAAAAGGGAAGATTTTCCCATAATATCGATAGGTGATATTATGTTGAATCGTTATCAAATTTTGAATGATGGAAAAGGAGAAAAACTTTTTATCTATTTAGACGATCGGTTCGAAACAGCCACAGAATTCAATACCATCAGTCAAGATGAAACTCTTGTCAAGCAAGTTGAACACTATCTATCACGCAATCAAATTAAGTTAAAGGGAAATCAAATCTACATTGTGAAAGATGGGATCATCGTCGGAACACTCTTTTATAATCCACTGGAGCAGAGAGTATACAGCAAATACAATGCTGTGATCTCAGCCCCTGAAATTGAAGTTTTAGAGGTGGATGAAGCATTGCAAGAGAAAATCGAAGCAGCGATGACAAAAGAGTTAAAGGTAAAACTGCGACTCATTAGTGGAACGATCATTACCATTTCGTTAGATGACTATTTACTAGGAACGTTATCGCAAGTGATCAGCCCTACTTATGAGTTAGAAGCATTAAAAGCACAGGCAATTCTCTCCCGAACGTATGCATTGAAAATGATGATTCAAAATGGCGTCATTGAACAATCCAATCCGACTCAAACTTACCATCATATTCATTATGCGAAACTCACTTGGCTAGATCATTATGACAGTTATCTTTACAAATTAAAACAAGCAATCGACAGCACCAGGGAGAAGTACTTAGCTTACAATGACAAAATGATCGATGTGTTCTTCCATCCAGTAAACAATGGACACACAGAAAGCGCAAAAAGTTTAGAGCTAGGTGACGTACCTTACCTCAAACAGAAGCCTAGTATCTGGGACATGCAGGCACCAAGTTACCTTCAGACGACTGCTAAAAATAAGGATGAAGTTGCGCTTCTTTTGGGTGTTTCAAAAAAGGATCTCAAGAAGATTGAAATTTTAGAACTGACAGAAGGCAACCAGATCAAACGCATTCGAATAGGAAACAAAGAATTCACAGGGGACCAACTAAAACGCTTACTCCATTTACCTTCACAAGATATCTCGATTTTAATCGATAAAAATGCGATCTTCTTTACGACTCGTGGGCAAGGAAACGGACTTGGCATGAGCCAGTTTGGAGCAAATATCATGGCTCAAAATGGACATACTTGTGAAGAAATTCTTGCCTATTTCTTTCCAAACACTAGGATTTGGTCCTTTGAAAGTAGTCGATGACCCCACTAGTAATGACCTCCCCTAATTTTTCTTGATACTCTGCGGTTTGAAGAAGACTGCGCTCACTTGGATTCGATAAAAATCCACACTCAACCAAAACACCTGGAATATTGGTATGATTATAAAGATATAAATCCGTCTTTTTTACTTCACGTGGGCTACTTAACTCCTTTTGAAACTGTTTCATGATACTTTCGGCCAAGAGGCGATTTTGATCATTTACTTCTCCATAGAGCACTTCTCCACCATAGTAGCGGCTCTCTCGATACCAGTTAATATGAATGGAAAGATAAAGATCTGTATTCTTTGCCTCCATCATCTCAATACGGCGATAAAGATCACCTCTTTTTTTACGGGCATCCCATTCACTGGAATAATCGACATCATCCTTTCGCGTTTGGTAGACG
>CAZJUW010000033.1:0-7737 GCA_964549325.1 uncultured Muribaculaceae bacterium | reverse complement strand
TTATTTTTTGAGTTATGTCCTGAAATCGTGATTCGACTATTTGGTACAGAATCTGATTTATATATGGAATTTGCAACTCTCACATTTAGAATCTTCTTGATGCTCGTCGCCTTTACTTGCACAATTAAGATGAGTTCCATCTTCTTTCAAGCAGTTGGTGATCCGGTAAAGGCAGCGGTAGTATCGCTGTGTAGAGACATTGTTTGCTTTATCCCATCAGTGATCATTTTGCCACAGTTCTTTGGCGTAAAAGGAGTTTTATATGCCGCACCACTTGCTGATGTAATTGGCATCATCATTACGGTCATTTTATTGATTGTCTTCTTCAAAAAATTAGGTCAAGAAGAAACATCAAATGTCAAAGAAACGGCCAAAATACAGGCTAGTACGGAAGGAGTCATCATTACCATCAGTAGAATGCATGGGACGCGTGGAAAATATATTGGGGAATTAGTAGCGAAAGAACTAAATATTCCATACTATTACAAGGAACTCACAGGTCTAGCAGCCCAGGAAAGTGGATTAGATAAAGAATTTATCTCAAAACTAAATCAAAAAAGTAATAGTTTACATGATTTATATTTAACCACTGCTCCAGTAAAATATGCAATTGAGGCTCAGGAAAAGGTGATCAAAGAAATCGCTTCCAAAGGATCTTGTGTCATCGTTGGTAGAGCAGCTGATTACGTGTTAAGAAATACGAAAAACTTGGTAAGAATATTTATCTATGCGAATGAAGAATATCGGATGAAAAGTGTCATGGAAATGTATGGTGATAGTAAAGAGTCTGCTAAAAAGAATATTCATCAATCGGATAAAAATAGAGCAAGTTACTATAACATTATTTCCAATCAAATCTTTGGAAACGTAAATAACTATGATTTGTGCATCGATTCTAGTATTGGGGCTGAAAAAACGAAAGAAGTTATTTGTGACTACATTAGAAATATACATCAATAAAGACTGTTGAAAAGATCAACAGTCTTTTGGTTATCCTGAGAACTTATTTTAGGATTTATCTCAAAAATTCACTAATATCTTGGTCAAACAACACCATCACTTTGAGCAATAGTTTAATTGAGATCGGTTTTGACTTGTCAAAGCTTTCTAGTCTCTTGTAATACTCATAACTAATTCCCAATAGTTCTGAAACAGATTGTGTGGAATAAGGATTCCGTATATTGTGTTCTTTACAAAAATACTTGCTTTCGTCATACAGTTCTCTTCTGATTCGTTTCATGTTTTTACAGATTGTGGCTTGATAATCTGCCAAATTGAACTTCGTCATCTTCTCCTCTAACGCTGTGAATGTTTGTACTTCTATCATTTATATCACTCCATGTAAAAATTTTCTCATGATTACTTTTTAGAAAAAGCAATCTACTTTTACAAAAAAGTAATTTATTTTTACGGAAGCGTGTTAAAATAAAGATACCTCAGATTTCATTTGAAGGATGATGAATACTTGAAAAATGGTGTCTTTTTTCACAAAGATGTATCACATTGTAGGAGCGAAAATGATTACTAAGAAACAAAATGACGAATTGGTAAATCGATTACTTGAAGTCATTACACTACAACAAATGAAGGAAGCAGAACAACATCTAAAGTTTTTGGGATTACTGATAGAAGAATATCAACAACGAAAAGTACTTTTAGAACACACAAAACCATTTTTTTTCCAATATCAGAGAAAAAGAAGGTATTTAGAAGAGGTTACAAAGTGCGAGAAAAAGATAGAAGAAAGTTATCGTAAAATGGAAAGGCAAACCGAGTTGATTGAAGCACTTCATGATCAACTGAAAAAGTAAAGTGTGTTGGTTGAATGATGTTGTGGTAAATCCTATTCTGTTTTAGAGCAACATTTAAGGGAACGATGGGCTCTTAGGGGTCTTTCGTTTTCAAATTTTCTCATATTGACGTAGTTCCCAGTGCCGTGCAAAACTTCGTTTGGATTTTCCTTGTGAACCTTTTTATCAATATGCAAAAGCGAAAGATCCGATTTCTTCTGATCAAAAGGAATTACTTTCTCAAGGCTTCGAACCATTTTATTGGAAGGGATATGGGAAAATGTCTGTGGTGGAAGATGGGTAGGTGGCAATGGATCAAAGTGAAAATCTTGGAAGAATTCATTTTATCTGTTGATATTGCCAAGGCAGAGTAGAGCTTGTATGGACAACTCCAAGACCTAGGGTAAGTGAATGAAAACTAAGAGTTCGTCACGGAATGTTACTTGATTCATAAACTATATCGGGTGATAAAATTGAATCAGAATGTACAGGCCACGAATTATCTCTTCACGTTTGATGGAATCTTGAATGAGATGGGAAGTAAGATGTTATCTAGTGAGATGACAAATCAAATCACGACGAATTTCATTCGAACGATGATCCCACACCATCAAGCAGCGATTGATATGTGTCAGAACCTTTTGCGTTTTACAGGAGATACCACGCTTCAGAATCTTGCCAGAAATATCATTGCAGTACAGACGAGAGGAATTGCGGAAATGAGAAGGATCTTAGCGACCTCACATAATACCAATCGTCCGATTGATGTCAATCTCTATAATATGCGCATCTTTACGATTACGACGACGATGGTGGCCAAGATGGCTAGTAGTATCAGAAGTACAGATATTAACGTGAGTTTCGTTAGCGAAATGATTCCACATCACGAAGGAGCAGTGATGATGTGTGAAAACTTACTACAGTATCCAATCGATCCACAGTTAGCGAATGTCGCAAGGAACATCATTCAGGAGCAAAGTGCCGGAATCGTGGAATTAAAGCGCATTGAACAGGCCCTTCAAGGAAGATAGTGTCAAAACCTATCTTTTTGCAATATATTGAGAGGATTACTTCGTTACCCAAGAGGTAAAAGCTCGCTGTAACGGGACTCATTTGCTGACAATAGTATAACTGCGATCAGAGATGATCGAAGGAGATTCTCGTTACCAAGAAGAAATTAAGAAGCTGATGCAAAAGTACAAGATTGGGATTTGAAAGTCCTGATTTTTTTAATTATTTTACTTATCGCCTGAATTTTGTGATTTTATGATATACTAGTGTAGTATTGGAGGCGAATCTATGGAAGAAAAAGCAGAGGGAATCTTAGAACGCTATGGAGAAAACTTCACGGAAAAAGAGTATATTACGAATCCGGCCATCGGACGTGATGAAGAAATTAAAAACTTAGTCTTGGTCCTATTGACTCCGGAGAAGTCAGCGATCTTAGTAGGAAAACCAGGGATTGGTAAAACGGCGATTGTAGAAGGACTTGCTTATCGTATCGAAAACGGCGATGTCCCAGAAGTCTTGAAGGACTATCAGATTTATAAAGTCAATACCTCTAGCCTATTAGGGATTGATCCAGTGACGGGGATTGCGAGAATGCAGATGTTACTTGATGATCTAAAGACACGCGAGAAGATTATTTTATTCATCGATGAGATCCATACCCTTATGGGAAGTAAGGGAGAAGCTTTGGATTTTGCAAATATGTTTAAGCCAGGGCTCGATCGAGGAGACATCAAAGTCATTGGCGCTACGACGAGTGATGAGTATGAGCGTTACATCCTACGCGATAAAGCATTTGTACGAAGATTCCAGAAGATTGAAGTGGCTGAACCGACGCGCGAAGAGACGATCAAAATTTTGGTGGGAACGCTTCCGAAGATTGAGAAGAAGACAGGTGCAAAACTGAAGTACACGTCTTTCATTCAAGGAAAGATTATGGCTTTCTTTGTCGATCTTACGAGTGAGTATCGTCGAGTTTATGAGATTGGATCAAGATATCCTGATATTGCTCTTACTCTTTTACAACAGGCTTTTTCGTATGCTGTTTTTGAAAATTCAAAGGAAGTAACGATCAATCACGTTTATGAGGCGATTGCGAATACGAAGAACGTCTATCCTGATGTTATCAAAAAGGAACTGGTGCGCTTTAAAGAAGAATTTAAGGATATCATCAAGGAGGAAAATAACGTTCCAGTGACAGAAAAACAAAAAGGAATCGATGTGATTTAGTAGAAGATGAAACGTGCAGTAAAAAAGATTCCTTACTTTCTATATCTCCTTCGTGTTGTTCTGGTGGTTTTTTATCTCCTTTTTCTGATCATGTTAGTGCCCAATATTCTTTCCGCTTCTTGGCAGGGGATACTTTTTCTTTTTACCTCTCTTGCGCTTGTGGGAGTTACCTTATTTTCTTTTTTATCGAAGTCTAAGCGTTATCAAGATGCGATCGCCTATAACATCATCTATATCGCTTTGGTTGGTTACATCTTTCTCATCTGGTCGAAAGTGTTTTTAGATGCAAGAGTCCAATTGCCGTCACTGTACCAATTCAATATGACATACTTTGAAATGAACTACCTATTGTTATCGATTGTGAATGTTGGCATTATTTTGAATACATTATTTATCTATTACGAGGAGAAGAAAGGACTGTGACCATTCACAGTTTTTTTATGGTTTGCTATAATAGGAATAGGTAAAAAAGTGGAAGGAGAGTATTTTTTACACGAGCGCCTGGACTTTATATAGTTGACGAGGACGGTAGGGATCGAAAGATTCGGCGGATCCTATCGCGGGGTGAGTGCCTCGTAAGAGATGTGGAAAAAGTAAAATCAATATTATAACAAAGCACATCTCATCACGGAAAGGAAATTTTATGTGTGGAATTGTGGGATATGTTGGCAATCGTGACACGAGTGAGGTTCTCCTAAAAGGATTAGAAACTTTGGAGTACCGAGGTTACGATTCGGCAGGAATCGCTTTATTTGGAAAAAGTGAACAGATTTTGAAGACGCAAGGAAGAGTACGTGATCTTGTTCGTTTGTTAGCAAAACAGCAGTTGATCTCGGCGAAGATGGGATTTGCACATACTAGATGGGCAACACATGGAGAAGCGAGTGATCGCAATGCACATCCGCATCATATTGGAAGTGTGACATTAGTTCATAATGGCATCATCGAAAATTATCAAGAATTGAAAAAAGAGTTGATGGCTCTCGGTTATCATTTTCAAAGTGATACGGACACGGAAGTACTAGGAGCCTTAATTGATTATGGTGTCAAAGAAGAGAAAGATGTTCTAAAGGCACTAGAGTCTGTTCGTCGTAGGGTGAGGGGTTCTTATGCGATCTGTTTTCATCTAGATGGGGAGGATGCCTTTTATGCAATGCGTAAGGATAGTCCTCTCGTGATTGGTATTGGCAAGGACGAGACGTTGATTGCTTCTGATTTACAGGTGTTTGTTCCTTATATGAAGCAGTATCTTTTATTAAAAGAAGGGGAGATTGCAAAAGTTACCTTAGACGGCGTAGCGGTGTATGAAAAGGGACAAAAAGTTTCGAAAGAAGTAAAAACTTCAAATCTTTCTACAACAGAAGTCGGGAAGGGAATTTATCCCCATTACATGTTGAAAGAAATCATGGAAGAGGAGTCTGTTCTTCGAAATTTATTAGACCATTATCTATTAGAAGATGGAAGTTTCAGTGGTTTTCCACAAGAAGATTACGATGAGATCGAGATGATCGGTTGTGGAAGTGCTTACTATGCAGGAATGATTGGAAAATACTTGATTGAGACATTTGGTGATGTTCCAGTTCGTTGTGAAATTGCCAGTGAGTATCGATATCAGAAACACTTTCCAAAGTCTCATATCTTGTCGATCTTTATTTCGCAATCTGGAGAAACGGCAGATACGATCGCCTCGTTACGTCTTGCTAAGGAGTTGGGCCATCACACTTTAGGAATTGTTAATGTTTCCTCTTCGACGATTGCCAGAGAAGCGGATGCATTACTAGAGATCTACGCAGGGCCAGAGGTGGCTGTGGCTACCACGAAAGCGTATCTTGCCCAAGTGATGGTGTTATCATTATTGGCTCTTCATTTTGGCATTCATAAGAAGTTGATCTCTTGTGAAGAACTGATTTGGTTAAAGGAAGATCTACGGAGTATACCGACTCTTCTTGGAACCATTCTTGCTGACCGAAAAAAGTATCAAAGTCTTGCCATCAACATCAAGGATCATAATGATATCTTCTTTCTTGGACGAGGAATTGACTATGCGATGAGTTTAGAGGGAAGTTTAAAGTTAAAGGAAATTTCATACTCACACAGTGAAGCCTATCAAGCAGGGGAGTTAAAGCATGGCACGATTTCTCTGATTGAGGAGCATACACCAGTCATTGCCATCTTAACCGATGAAACGTTAAAAGATAAGACTATCAGCAACATCGAAGAAGTAAAAGCGCGAGGTGCATGGGTATTACTAGTTACGACAGAAAAGTTAGATCACGATGCTACGTTTGTCGACGAGAAGATTGTAGTTCCTTCCATCAGTCCCTTGTTTCAGTCAGTTTTGGTTGTTCCCGTACTTCAGTTACTTGCATACGAAGTAGCACTTGCGAAGGGACTTGATATCGATAAACCTAGGAATTTAGCCAAATCAGTAACGGTAGAATAACTGATGATAAGAAGGTAGAAAAGATGCCTTCTTTTTGTTTTCTAGACGAATCCCCAGACAGATTAGGCATATTACCATAGACTATCTTTGAAGGAGGAAAATTATGAACAATTATAAATTTCAAGGTTATGTCTATGAAGACTTGATGCCGTTAAATAATATGACGTTCAATCAACAGATGGTTGCAAATAAGAATATGAATCAAAATATGACATCGAATACTCCTATCCAAAATACGCAACCACGTCTCGTCTCTCCACAGGAAGGATTCATGCGAGGAATTTTATTTGCAGATCTCTATCAACAGTACCAGAACTTTCGACCGGCAACCTTAGTTGGAAAAACTGAACAAGAAAGGATGTATTTAGAGATGTCTCAGCTCTCATTCGCAGCGCATGAGTTAAATCTCTACTTGGATAATGATCCAAATGATATAACGATGATTCGCCTTTTCAATGACTATCGTAAAATGGCAAATGAAGCGAAGAAAAACTATGAAAGTAAATTTGGACCTGTTTGCATCACAAGTGATTCGCTAGAGAAAACTCCTTGGCAGTGGGTTAGTCCATTTCCATGGGATGAAGGAGGTATGTAAGCATGTGGGCATATGAAAAGAGGTTACAATATCCCGTCAATATTAAAAAACGTGATTTAAAGATGGCAAAAGCAATCGTGACACAATATGGTGGTGCGAATGGTGAATTAGCGGCAGCACTTCGTTACCTAAACCAACGTTATACAATGCCAGATGATCGTGGGAAAGCCCTTCTTACCGATATTGCTACAGAAGAACTTTCACACGTCGAAATGGTTTCAACGATGTACATTCAATTGACGAAAGGGGCTACACCAGAAGAGTTCAAAGCAGCTGGATTAGAAGGTAATTTTGCAGACCACGGACCAGCCATTTATCCAACAGATGCGAATGGTGTTCCATTTACCGTAACTTACTTCGCTACGACAGGGGATCCAATTGCTGATTTATCAGAAAATATGGCTGCTGAGCAGAAAGCACGTGCGGTTTATGAAAACTTACTCGATTTAGCGACCGATCCAGATGTGATCGGACCACTCTTATGGTTGCGTCAAAGAGAAATCGTTCACTTCAATCGTTTCAAAGAATTATATGATTCTTATCGCAAGATGCAGACGACGATTCAACCGAGAGATTAAACTGTGTTCGCACAGTTTTTTTCGAAAAAAAATATGCTAGATAATGATTTTCCTTATACGCATTAAATCACGAGTTTGGAGGATATGAGTGAA
>CAZJUW010000032.1:0-7779 GCA_964549325.1 uncultured Muribaculaceae bacterium | reverse complement strand
CTCTATCCTTGTAGGTTGTTAAAAAACTCATGACTACACCCCTTATATTATAGTATAGTAAGCATTTTCATATTTACGCATTGTAAATAACGCCTTCGTTCGTCAAAATTCACTTATGAACTATTACAGTATACTACACATTGACGCTTTTGCTAAAATTTTTCGGAATGTTTTACCGTGACTTGACAGAAACTTGGGCCTGAAAACACTTGCCCATCGCTTCGTTATCCGCCGCTTCATCGATCCAGAATTTTAAGCGATAACTATGCTTTTCGTTTGGCAGTAACACATCACTTAAGAGTGTTCCATCCTCTGTCAAATTGACAGCGTCCGTATAAGCCTCCTCATCCTTTTGGATCGTATAACGCAAGTACTGGTTTGCTAGCACTTCACACCCTGTATCATCCGCTACATTTTCAAAGACAATCTCATATCCACGAGTAGTCATTCCATAATTCGTAATGGCAAACTCGTAAGGTTCCACACTACTTCCCTCAAGATCAGAGACTGGAAGAGCATTTTCTAACGAAATTCCTTCCGACAAATCTTGAAACGCAAGACGAGCTGAATTGTTCACCGCTTTTTGCTCTGCTTCGACGCGACTACTATTTGGTCCATACCAGACACAAGTTAGGATGATCAAAAACGCAAGCGTACTTACGATCTCAAACGATCTACGAACGATCTCCCGTTTCACATTCTTTTCCATCATAACCCCCTATTTTTTTAAGTCCGCGAACAAACTTGCCATAATGGCTTTCTCCTCCTCACTCGCCGACTCTTTTTGGCTCTCTTTATCGAACCAATCTGGAACTTCTTCTTTCTTTTTTGAACCGCTAGAAGTCCCTGTTTTATTCATCATCTTTTTCCATTTTGCATGTTCTTTTTCGCAAGTTTTCATCGCCTCTTCAACTGTTTCAATCGAAAGACGTTTCCACTGCCCGGCGATCGTCTCAATGTAGTTTTTGCTTAGCTTCTGGTTGTTGATCTTTAAAACGTAAGAGATCAAGACATTGATGACACCTGGTTTCATCTTCTGTTCTACTAACAAGTTCTCAATCAATCGTAAATCTCTCGCTGTTGGCTCCGCTCCTTTATACTTACTCTTCAAGTAATCATAGGGAGAAACCGTCTCAAATGTATAGATCATCTTCGCACGCTTCGACGTATCGCCTACTGGCTCCTTCAAATAATCGGGTTGCGTTGCATAGATTAACGTTGGCAGTCTGCCACCAGTTTCAAACTGATAGAAGTTCCGACAACTCTTGCGTAATTCTTCTTTATCGATGAGTCCCTTTTCATTTAAACTGTTCCGAACTAACCCCTGCATATTTAAAGTGTCTATATTATACACCAAACTGAGGTCAAAAATCAAGTTTTTTATGTCTTCAGTGAAACATTTTGGATGAATCATATTTTGAGGAATACTAGAAATTAACAAGTTAAAATCGATCTGATCAGTCGCATGAAACCCTAATTTACTGCGTTTTACGATATTTTCTTGCTCTTCAAAGCCCACCCCTGGTTTACTACGAAAGACGTCCTTGAAGGCCGTTGTAATATCTTCGTAATCTTTTAAGTTGATCCGTGGCACCTTAAAATAAGATAAAACCCGATCATATTCTTTCTTTCCTAGATTGTTATATAACACGACATTCAAGATCGGATGGTTAAAAAATTCATTGGCTGATAATGGCGAATAAAGAACGTAGACATAATTATTGATATGATCCTTGCGAAAGTACGTCTTTAATAGACCGATCGCTTCCAGTTTTTTTCTTGCCTCTACGATATCGTCGAGTCTTAACTGCATCGTCGCCATTAAATGATGATGTGTGAGTTCTACACTGCTTACTTCCTTTCGATCTAAATCATCGACTAAAGTAAAATAAAGACTTACGGCCGTATAGCCGATGATCGGTTGATATAACATCGTTAGTAACTTTCGATCCTGATTATATAGGAGCGTCTTATTGACGACGACGTATGTATCCGCTGGTAAAATTGTCAAATTTTTAACCATCACTCTTCACCTACGCCTATCGTATCGCAAAGGGCCAAAAAAAGAAAGAGCAAACTTTCTTAAATCGTCAAAATAGAAAGAAAAGAACTCGGATCCAACTTAGCGAAATACAAAAGTAATACCGCAATTAAGATGAAAGGCCCAAAAGGAATCATATGCTCGTCGTTTTTCTTTAATAAAATACAAGAAATTGGCAAGGCAATGATACTTGCTAAAAAGATCGAAAAGACGCCCAAGACAGGATCTAACACCAGTCCTACTAAGAACATCAACTTGATGTCGCCTCCACCTAAACTCTCTTTATGAAAAAGACGATTTCCCAAAAGCATCATCAAGTACATGAAACCAAAGAGACACACTCCTGTTAAAATATGAAACATCGTTTCTCCAATCCCAATTCGAAAAAGCTGCGTGATGATGATCAGAATGCTAGAGGTAATTAACACTTCGTCGGGAATGATGAAGAAGTGTAAGTCACTCACTAAGACGATGGCAAACAAGGAGCAAAGAATGAGTGCAAGAACCATACTTGGAGTAAAGCCAAATGCATAGTAAGAAAGCGTAAATAGCACCCCTGTCACAAGTTCCACGAACAAGTATGTGATCGATAATTTCTCCTTACAATAGCGACATCTTCCTTTTAAGAAAAGATAAGAAAAGATCGGTACAAGATCAAGTGCCTTTAACGGATGTTTACAAAATGTACAATGTGACGCTGGATGAAGCAAACTCTCATTGTTCGCAAGGCGCATCCCAACGACGCCATAAAAGGAACCAAAAACGGTCCCTACGATAAAGAAGATGATGTAATACAACCATTCCATAACCATTACCACCTACTGAATTTGTCCATAGATACTGAACATCGGCACGACGATCGATAAGACGATCGTTCCTACAACCACTGCTAAAAGGCAGATCATCAACGGTTCAATCAAACTCTTTAACTGATCGACGACATTCTTATGTAACATCTGATAGTGTTGCGCAACTTTCTCCATCATAAGGCCCAACTGTCCCGTGTTTTCTCCTGTTACTAACATTTCATAAGCGACCACTGGAAAGGCCCATTGTCCTTTGAACGCTTCCGATATTTTCGCTCCCTTACTTAAGTTTCTAAGTGTATCATCGATAATCTTTTTATAAACCTCATTACTCGTCACTTTTTGTAGGATCTCCATACTGTCTGTGATGAAAACATTGTGGTTGAGAAGAGATGCAAACGTCTTCGTAAAATTGGCAACTTCATTATAAATGATGACCTTTTTGACGACTGGAATATGCATAGCGAAGGTCTGAATATTTTTCCGAAATCCCGTAACATTTTTATAAAGGTATACGAATGTAGCAATGATCGCCACGATCACGATTAAGAAAATATACCAATAGTTTTGAACGAGGTTAGAGGATGCAATGACAAATTTCGTGATCCACGGAATCTCTGCACCATTGTTTTCAAACATCTCAACGAACTTCGGAATGACAAACGCCAAGATGAACACGATGACGCCAATCGCAATGACGAAGATCACCGTAGGATACGTCATGGCACTGATCATCTGTCTACGGGTTTGATCCATCGCCGTATAATAATCTGCCATATCGTCTAGAATCGTCGGTAAATCTCCTGTCATTTCAGCAGTTTTTACCATGTTGATCAAAAGTCTTGGAAATTTTTCTCCTTGATTTTCCAAGGCTTTTGAGAAATTTTCACCCATCAATAGATCGTAAATCAGGCGATCATATACCTTTCGTTCTGCAGGCTTTGTCGACTGTTTTGCCAAAATGCGAACGGAGTCAATCAAAGGAATTCCCGCCTTGATGTAAGTTGACAGTTGCGTTAACATGAACGATAACTGTGACGTCTTGATCCGTTTTCCTTCCAAAAGATCTTTTTCATAAGGCTTTCTTGGCTCGATCTTGACGATCTCATAGCCTTCCCCTTTGAGATAAGCTTCCACTTCTTCCAGATGATAAGCATCAAAACTACTTTTAATCAGTGCACCTGTACCACTTTTGATCGTATAATTGAAGGTGGTCTTCTTACCAAGGTCCCGTTCCACTTGCTTCCCACTGGTCGCAACCAGATGTAAATCTTCCTTTGTGAGGGACGTATTTACCGAAACAGTCCGTTCTTTATGAGTTAACTTGTCGATGATCGCAACAACCCCAGAATACGCATACTCCAAAACGGCTTTCGGGAGGTGGCCTATTCCACAAACCATATGATACGTTGCAATAAAAGGTTTCATAAGTCCTTCCATACGGCCCCTCCTTATTCTTTTTATGCTACATTGATTATAACACAGCTTGCTTCATTTGAGAACTGCTATTTGAAAATGTCACATTTCTAGGTATTTGCATATCCTAGTAATAAAGAGGTGACATACCATGTTTGGAAATCGAGCGTATAACCCCTATCAAGTCTATCCTGTTGCAAGAAGAAGTATCGATTGGGGAAATCTCTTAAATAACACCCAAAAGACGCTTAATATCATCAATCAAACAATTCCAATTGTCTATCAGTTGAAACCGATCGTGAGTAATGCCAAGACGATGTTTCGAATCTTTGATGCTGTAAAGAGTGATGGATCACGACAAGAAACAACGCGATATTCCACAAATGGGTCTAACTACCAAGAGACACAAACGACCGGAACAACACAGAATCAGCCGAACTTTTTCCTATAATAAAAGAAAGGTCACCCCTTTCTTTTGCTTTGTTCTAAACTTCTTGAATGACCGTAATGATCATCGGTTTACATTCTGTTTCATGATAGTAGTACTTGCCAAGACGATCGCGAATATCCATCTTAATCTTACTATAGTCGACATATTGATTCTCAGGATCAACATTCTTCTTGATGACCTCCAGTGAAATTTCTTTGGTCTTACTTAACAATTCCTGATTATCTTTGACAAAGATGAACCCACGCGTCAAAATTTCTGGTCCTGCGAGTACTTCTTTCGTCGTACGATCCAAGGTACAACTCACGATAACGATTCCACTTTCGCCAAGCATCTCACGATCTTTTAACACTAAGTCGCCAATATCACCTTGTGTCTCACCATCAATTAACAAAGCCTCGGTTGGAACTTGCTCGAAATCGTTTACCAAAACTCCTTTGTCAAATGTTACCACATCTCCGTTCTGTTTTAAGAGAATGTGATCCTTAGGAATTCCTAACTCCTCGGCAATCGTCGCATTCGCGTACTGCTGACGGTACTCCCCCTTGACAGGGAAATAATACTTCGGATTCATCAAGTTGATCATCAACATCAAGTCTTCTCGCGAAGCATGATGTAGAAGATGCTTTTTAGAAGACAAACTGATCGCTTCAGCACCTGCCTTAGCGATATCATCCATCACTTCGGCAAGGCGTCGTTCAATCCCATCATAAGCTGGCTCAGTAATAAAGATCGTATCGGTATCTTTTAGTTTGATGTACTTATCATATCCCTTGATAATGCGTTCCAAATTAGCAAACGGTTTTTCTCTTTCGTCTGATACCAAGATGACAGCATCTTTTTCCTCTAAGTTTGCAAGATCACCAATCTTTCCAGGAGCGATCTTCAAGTACTGCATTTCGATCGCCTTATGGATCGTCTCTTGTAAGACTTTTCCCATGACGATGATATGTCGATGTGTTTTACTGACTTCGTTGAAGAGTTCTTGAATGCGATAGATATGCGCTGGAAAAACCGTCGCAATGATACGATGCTCATTATGATGAAGAACATCTCTTATGAAAGAAGAAACACGGTTATTTGGGGACGTGTGTCCTGTTTTCTCCGCATACATCGACTCCGAAAGCAAACATAACACGCCTTGTTTCCCAACGTATGCAAGCTTTCCAATATCCGTCTTATAATTTCCCATCATCGTTGAATCAAAGACAAAATCCCCAGTATACACGATTGCTCCATCCTCAGTATAAAGCACATAACAAACCGCATCGGGGATCGAATGTGTCACACTGATCGGAAAGATCGCCTCTTTTCCAAAGGTGAGTTTCAAATGTGGTCGAATCTCTAACAAGTGTGCATTCTTACGCACATCCTCCGATAGATTCTGTTTCAACATCTCCATCGTAAACTTCGTCGCATAGATAGGAATATTAGGAAGTTCCTTTAAGATATCCGGAACAGCTCCCATATTCCCATCATGTCCATGGGTTAAGAAAATCCCCCTTACTTGTTTTTGATGTTCTATTAAATAGTCAAAGTTTGGAATGATATAATCAATTCCTAAATTCTTTTCATTATCATACTTTAGGCCCGCATCGAAAACATAGATATTGTCATCGACGTTAACGACATACATATTGTCGCCGTTTTCATTCAAGCCACCCAAAGCAAAAATTTTAATTTTACTCATAACTTCTCCTTTCTATCTTAGTCACAAGAAAAAATACGTTGTGATCATACCATTTTTCACAAGTGATTGTCAAATAAGAGAGCCCGTCAAAAAAGAAAAATGGGTTCCATTTTTCTTTCAATGCTTTCTATTTTAGAAAGCAAATTTTTTATAATATACGACGCCCAAGGCGATGATCGCAAGGCCTATGATCGTCAGTAACACATTTTTCGTCGTTCCGGTATTTGGTACATCCCCTATTTGTACTTCCTCTTCGATCGCTGTTTGGTCATTAGATGACGGATCCCGGGAAGGATCTGTTGGACTTGGTAATCCAGATTCTTCGTCGGTAACCGTAATCGTGACTTCATCCTTTACCAAACCATCGTTTGAAGTAACGGTAACTGTTACCGTTCCCGGAGCAATGGCCGTCACTTGCCCATTCGCGTCCACCGTCGCAATCCCCAAATTAGAACTCTGCCAGCTGACGCTCTTATCCGTTGCATTCGTAGGAAGTACCGTTACGGTCAAAGTTTCTGTCTCCCCTACAGCTAATTCTAACGTTTCTTGTCCTAATTCCACGGAAGTGACAGGAATCACGGTAGAAGAAGTAGCATCGATAATTTCAACGGTAAAAGTTGTCGTATATCCCTGATAAGTAAGGGTCACCGTATTTTCTCCAGGTGTCGTATTATCAAATCCAGTCGCTTGGACGAGAGGATCTACCATCGAAAGTTCTTCACTAGAACCATCCGTATATTGAACTTTCAATACCCCTCCAGCCAAACTAAGATTACCTGTATCCTGAATATACTTTAAATTACTCGGTAAGGTGGCAATCGAGATCCCAGCAATGGATCTTGCCACGATTTCGACCTCAAAAGTAGTACTATAACCGCCATAATTTACCGTGATTTCTTGCGTTCCAACCTCACTATTATCAAATCCTGTTACCGTAACGGATGAGTTATTCATATTGACAATTTTACTGGTGTTATCGACAAAATCAACTGTGATCGTACCACCTGTTAAATCTAATGTCTCATAATTTTGAACATAGCTTGTCTTATTTGGAAGGGAACTGACGTAAATACTACTGATATCGGCACTCAACACATCAAGCCTGTATGTAGCACTTCGACTATACTTTGCTTCTTTGACCGTGATCGTTGCAGTCCCAGCCGCAACCGGTGTCACGACCAGTTCGTCGTCTTCTATGGTTGCCGTAGCGACACTCGGATCGCTACTGGTAGCACTTAAAGTACCAGCGTTATCGGTAGCAATATCGATCGTGAGAGGTCCATTGGCCACTGCAACCTGATCGCTTGTTTTGGCTAAAGAGATCGTTGCGGTACGCCCGACAGTGACTTCTGAAAGAAAAGTAAAATTGTGACTAGCA
>CAZJUW010000031.1:0-7839 GCA_964549325.1 uncultured Muribaculaceae bacterium | reverse complement strand
AAGATGGCATTACAATTATGAATATATATGAATTTTTACTTAATGATAATAGTTTGGATTTATAGTTGAAAAAATGCTAATATTTCTGTTGTTGTCAAAATGAAAAAATAACAACATAACAGTTGGCCGACATATTTAATCTTACAGGTAAAGTTAATAAAGAAGATTTTCATTTAGAAATAGATAATGTGAATCATAGTAAATCAACTATTGAAATTCAGTTAACGCTTGAGAGTGGAACTAGAAACAATGTCTAAAATGGTTTCTAAGTTTTTCTTTTTCTTTACGGTTCCAGCATGATAGAAATGCAAGGTTGATTGCTTTTTCCGCAAGATATGATATATAATACAACTGAAAGAGCCAGCTCGGTGTTTCATATACCGTAGGTGGAAACTGACATATGGTTTCGTGAGGGAAGATAGACAAGCTCTTGCGAAAGATAGAAAGGAGTGTCGAGGTTATTTACTCGACTAAACTTATGGATAATAGAACAATGCTCTTATTACAAAAGGCCAAGATTTTAGAAGAGGCAGCGATGGGAACCTTGCTACGCTGGAAGGATGATCCTATACAAAAACAGTGGGCTGAAGACAATGTAGAGTTTGCTATGGCGATGAGAATTGTACAAAACAATGATCTTGGGTTTACCAATCGTCATGGAGAAAGAGAAAAGATGCAACAAGTAGATAACGATAGTATGGTCTTTGCACTTTTATATAACATGATTCAGTTAGCAGACATTTCCTTGCAAAGAAACACTTCATTTGGAGCGGCAGATGCCTATATCAAGATGGTTGTTCTCACCTGTCAAAGAGATGTAACAGAGATAGAGGAAAGACTTCGTAGAGGGTTAGAGGAATATCATTTTGAAAAAGCGAACCATCTTTCAAATCCGAATCGTAGTGTAGAATGTGATTTCGCAGCCAGAACGGTGGAAGCATATACAGAATATAATTTGCTAGATCACTACGTAACAGTCGATACTCCGATTGCAACGCCACATTATCAAATGGCTGCAACGAATCTGATAAATCATTTTAATGAGAAGCAAAGTGGCTACTTTGCAAGAAGGTAAGCAAAATTACTTGTAATATTTTTACAAAATGCGGTATACTAATGACAAATCAAAGATTAGAGAAAATGCTCCTGGAAGATAGCTAGAGAATTCGTGGTTGGTGAAAACGATTGTTGGAATGGAGCTAGTCTACTCTATAGATGGACAATCGTCCCGGGAAGAACCGTTACCAAAAGAGAGAAAATAAAAGGATGGCACCGTGAAGTAATTCACTCCTTGGAGCTATCCTTTTTGTTGTTAGGAGGAAGAAAAAATGATTGATATTAACTTAATTCGAACCAACAAAGAATTGGTCAAAGAAAACATTCAAAAGAAGTTTCAGGATCAGAAATTATCACTCGTTGATGAAGTTGAAGAGCTTGATAAAAAATATCGGGAAATCAAGAGTGAAGCAGATAACTTACGTTCATTACGTAACACGAAGAGTAGCCAGATTGGTAGTATGATGCGAGAAGGAAAGAAAGAGGAAGCAGAGCAAGTCAAAGTGGAAATATCTAAGGTAGGAGATCAAATTGCTTCCTTAGAGATCGAGGAAGAGAAGTTAGCAGCTGAAATCAAAAAGCGAATGATGTTGATTCCAAATATCATCGATCCATCCGTTCCGATCGGTAAAGATGATAGTTGTAACGTCGAGAAGGAGCGCTTTGGAGAACCGATCGTTCCTAGTTATGAAATTCCGTACAATGCTGATATTTGTGCCGCTTTTGATGGGCTGGATAAAGAGAGTGCAGGAAGAACTTCAGGAAATGGCTTCTATTTCTTAAAAGGAAATATTGCGAGACTACATAGTGCGATGTTAACATATGCTAGAGATTTCATGATCGAGAAAGGGTTTACTTACTGCATTCCGCCATTCCTGATTCGTAGTGATGTTGTAACAGGCGTTATGTCTTTCGAAGAGATGGATGCGATGATGTATAAAATTGAGGGTGAGGACCTTTACTTAATTGGAACAAGCGAGCATTCGATGATTGGACGTTTCAAAGATCAATTATTAAAGGAAAGTGAGTTACCAATTACGCTGACTTCTTATTCGCCATGTTTCCGGAAAGAAGGTGGTGCGCATGGGATCGAAGAAAGAGGATTATACCGCGTGCATCAATTTGAAAAGGAAGAGATGGTTGTCTTATGTAAGCCAGAGGATGCGATGGATTGGTATGAGAAGATGTGGAAGTATACGGTTGAATTTTTCCGTAGTTTAGATGTTCCAGTACGCACTCTTGAGTGTTGTAGTGGAGATCTCGCAGACCTCAAGGTGAAGTCCTGTGACGTCGAAGCTTGGAGTCCAAGACAACAGAAATATTTTGAGGTTGGTTCTTGCTCCACGCTAGGGGATGCGCAAGCAAGACGTTTAGGAATTCGGGCGAAAGGCGAAAAAGGAAACTATTTAGTGGCAACTTTAAACAATACGGTTGTCGCATCGCCTCGTGGTCTAATTGCTGTCTTAGAAAACAACTATCAGGAAGATGGTAGCATCAAGATTCCAAAGGCCCTACAAGCTTATATGGGTGGCTTAGAGGTAATGAAGCCAGAACAAAAATAGTGAAACAGACCATCGTGTCTGTTTTTTTGCGGATCGCCTTTCGAAAGGATCGGTGTTACTTGCTATTTTACGGTATTTCTGTTATAGTAAGACACTATTGAAAGAGACCGATGATGGATACTACGAAAACTGTCATAAGTCTATTAGGGGGTTGTTAGAACGTGGGCGACAAGCTCCACTCGAACAGCGCCCGAATGGAAATTGCCAAAGGTTAAGGGAAGGTAAAACTCATTGATCTTGAAAAAAAAGTAGGAGGTACTATGAAAGGAAAATTACGCCGTAATAATGTATATGAATACTATCACGCTCAGGAAGAAGCATGGACGGAAGAAGAAGTAGACCTGGCCATGGCTTTCTGTCAAAATTATCAACAAACGGCCTACCAAACTTATTATACCAATGGACTTCGCCGCAATCAGCCATTCTCATCAAGTAAGGAAGCGACAGCCTTGAACGATTTTTTTCAAAGTATTGAAAGGAATCTTCCTACTTCTCGAGAAACTTTACGGTTAGCTAAGGAAAACGGATGGAGCAAGACAAGCCTTTACCAGGCAATGCGAAAAAACTTATCGATCGATAGAGTTTCACGCCGGGATCCGATTCGCTACTTCTTAGAGAACGGATACTCACCCGAAGAAACGAAGACAGCCATTCGTCTTCTCACTGGGAGTGCTAAGAGAGCATATGAGGAATTATTTGGTGAAAAGCATCTTGTTTCTTATCAGGAATATGTTTCCAAGAATAAAGCGAAGGTGACAAACATTTATCGTTCACTACAGTTAAAACTAGACAAAATACACATCGTCGTGGCTGCACTTGATCAGTCCAACATTGATCTTGAAGATCTCGTTGCGCGAATGAAGCAAAGAAGCAAAACGACACTAAAATTTTGTGGGAGAAACAATAGTTTTCTCTATCTTCAAAATGATGAAGACTCTTGGCAACGCGAGGAAGTTACACTTTCTCTTCAGTGCATGAAAGTAGAAGCCCAAGAACAATATCGTGCTTTTTATGATGAAAATGGCAATCTTCATGGTGGAATCGAGTCGAGTAAAATCGTCCATAAACTAGATAGCCTCTTTAGTAGTATGCGCACACAATTGCGAAGGAACCGCTTGATGATCTATGCACTTTATGAAGTGCGCAATGGGAACAAAGATCAAAAAGTTGTAAAAGAATCCATTGAAAACGCCTCTTCGAATCGTCTTTCTAATCTTTCCTTGGCACCTGCTCTTGGTGGTCTCATGATTGCGCAGTTAAAACTGTTGCAAGATAGGAAGCCTGTCTTAGCAATTTTACAGAAAACGCTTCATGTATCGGAAGAAGAGGCGCTTGAGGTAATGCACCAGTCAATCTTGGCTTTTGAGACATTATCACGAAACCAAACGAAAGAAAAAATAAAGAACAAAATGGGATAAAAAGGTTATTAAAGATTTTTTGATTTGCAGTTTTCTTTTTGTTATGGCATACTAAAAGTACAGTGGGGAGGGTTGTACATGGCGAAAGAAATAGACTTGAACGTAGCCAAAGCATTTCATGAATTAGACCTTTCTCAAAATCTTGAGCAAGTATGTAAAGAGGTAGAAAAAGTACTTTCCCAATGTGCCACGGAAAAAGAAACACGAAAAATATTAGAACGAGTATGTGCTACCTTTGATGATTCAGTGAATGAGGAAGAAGATTCACAAAGAATAGAAGCTTTTTTGAAAATAAAGGCAATCATAAAATTTTTAGATCAATTATTTCAAAATACTGAAAAAGGGCTTTCAAAGGAAGCGATTATAGACAGTTTCACTTCTTCTTTTTTGCGTGAACTCATCGAACAGTACCTTCTTGAAAAAGAAGAAGACAACTTTGACATTACCACGGTAGGGAATATCCATCGCCAAATTATCACATCTTATCCAACGCTAACACCTAAGGAGCAACAAGAATGGCTTCAAAAGATCACAACATATCATCGAAAGGAAGACATGGAGGCTTTTGCCCTTCACAACTGGAAACTAATACTAAAAATCGCGAATCGGTTTCATGCTGCCAACTTATCATTTGATGATCTGGTTCAAGAAGGATATTTTGGTATGCGAAAAGCGATTGAAAAATTCGACTTAGAGAAAGGGTATCAATTCTCTACTTATGCTACTTGGTGGATTAAAAAAGCGATTGGAAGCGTGATTGCACAGAAAGATAGGACGATTGCCATTCCCATTTACATGGCCCGAAAGGTCCGAAAGTTTCAAGCGATAAGGCAAAGATTATTACAAGAGACTGGAAACAATCCTAGCCTGGAAGAGATTGCCAAAAAGATGCAAATTTCGGTTGCTCAGGCGAAAGAATTGGAGCAAATAGGAATGGGAATCGTTTCCTTGGAAGTAAAAATAGGGGATGATACAGAAGCCGAACTTGTAGACTTCATTTCAGATGATTCCATCCATGTAGAGGATACTGTTTTAGATGGGATGGAGTCTCAGCAACTGAGAAGACTCATCGATGAAATCATTACCAAACCGCGTGAAAAGGAAATCTTATGGCGTCGTTTTGGCTTGAATCCACAAGGTAAGAGAGAAACTTTAACGGAAATCGGGAGGAGTATGGGAGTTACGCGAGAAAGCATCCGTATACAAGAAGCCAGAGCACTGGTGCGTCTCAAAGGAAATCCAAAGTTTCAAAGGGCGTACGCTGATGTATTCCGTGATGGCCAATTCAATGAAAGAACCCTCTTTTCGATTTTAAAGAGGTATTGCGATTCGCCAGATCTAGAACCTATCTTGCAGAAGCTCTTTAAAGGACCAGTTGAAATGGACCTGGTCAAAAGGATGATTGGGATAGATGGAGATCCTCAAACGGTATCACAGATTCAAGAGGTATATCGTGACAAGTTGAGTCCATATGAAGTATTGCATCAAATCAATGCAGCCAAAGTCAAATTGCTAAAAAGTGCCGATATCCGTAGTTTATGTAAAAATAGCGATCGTGTTAAGAGGGAAGAAAGTGAAATGCCCCCAAAGATGGTTTCTAACAAAGAAAAGGCTTCTGAAAATAGAACACCAAAGACGAAGACCTATTCTACCCAAGACCCCTATGCTTATCTCATTCAAAAGTATTCTCGTGAGGTAGTAGAAACGTTATTTGCTAACCTGACCGAGTATGAAGCTAGAATCATTCATCAAGCGATTGGAGAGGATTACCAAAATCCTACGTGGAATGCCGCGATGACAAAAGAAGAACGGGATGCCTATTTTCAACTAGTTTTAAATGAATTTCCAAACCGTCTTTTGGACCAAGACAATACGAAAAGGATTTTCGTAAATCCCCATTTGCCGGCAACAAAAAAGAAGATGGTTCCTACTAGTACTGATCTTAAAGGAAACAATCCACCACAAAGGAATTTGGATGGGCCGAAAATGCAGGCAACAACACCCATAAAAAAGAGACAGAAAGCGGTTGAGGAAGAGATGGAACAAGTAAAAAAGACGACGAAGGAAAAAATAGCAGCAGAACAAAAAACAGGTGTTCGTCGCAACGATCCACGGCAATATTTTATCGTCAAAGGTTACACCGAAGAGGAGTATTTCACTGCTACCAAACTTCTTACTGGGCGATCGAAAGAAACGTATGAAATGTTTTTTCGCGAGCCAAAATTAGCCGATGATAAAAAATTAACGCATGAGCGTCAATTACGTTTTGCTAACTTTTATGCTGTGATGACGAAGGATATTTCCAAAGTTCGTGATCTATTTTCTAAAGTGAATGAGTTGAAGATGAATTTAGACACGCTTCTTCAAAAAATGAATGATCGTTCTAATATCACGGTGGTAAAGGTAGGTAGGTCATATAAGGATCTATTTGACCGCTTTGCGGCTAGAGAAGAGCGTTGGACACGCGGAGAAGTAGAGCTGGCACTGTTCGATTTAACGGAGAAACAGAGAAGCCAATTTCACGAAATCTATGACGATCATGGAGTGCCTATTGCTAGCGTCAATCGTACGAATTTAATATGTTACCAAAATGTTTCTGGCACACTGGAAACGAGATTAAAGAACAATCGCCGGATTCTAGAAGCACTTTATGAAGTAAGGAAGTCTTCTTTCGCACAAGAGGATGCACAACGATCGGAAAAGACAGCGAAACCAAGAGTGCCAAAGACCTCGGAGAAAGTTGCATTACTCAAAGAGGCGAAAGCTGAGGAGCCGGTTCATGAGTGTTCTATCCAAAAACTTGATTTCTCTTTGCGGCCTGGATTAGGCTTTGAACTATTCACCACGATTTCATTACAACATTCCAATGCCAAAGTGGTGATCCCTTATGAGAATTTGTGGGGATTATCTACGGAAGAGACGGCCAAAACGATGATCTTGGCACTGCAGGAATGGAAAGAAAAGTCCCAAGAAATCATCGATGGCCAAATTTCCAAACTAGAAGCAGAGTTTTTAGGAAAGGCGAAAACGAAAAGAATTTCTTCTAAGAAGGGATAACGTCACTTGACTTTATCATAAATCTTATGGATGGGAGATGGGAATAGAAACGTGTAGATATTGGTCACAGGCTCATGATTGGAAGTAGGGAGTAAATGAGATGGAAAAGAAACAAGTTTTACAAGAAAAATTAAGATTAGTAGTATTTGCAAGTGCAAAGGAGTTAGGAAAAAGCATCGATAAGTATTTACTGAATAAGCATGGCTTAGATCCTGATAAGAATACGTTTATTTTACCGATCAAAGAGAGTTTTTTCTCAGATGGGCACTTAAAAGTAGAATTAGATAGTACCGTACGTGGCATGGATCTTTACTTGATTACGGATATTGGGAATTATTCACTTACTTATAAGATGCATGGATTCTTAAATCACACGAGTCCCAATGACTTATTGATGCAACTAAAGGATGGAATTGGGGCTTGCAACAGCCATGCACAGAGTATCAATATCGTTATGCCATTGTTATATGCAGGAAGACAACACCGGAGAATTACGAGAGAAAACCTCTTATGTGGTCATACTTTACATGAATTGGATCTCAATCACCGAACGAAGTCGATCATCACGTTCGATGCCCACGATCCAAGTGTTGAACATGCTGTTTTCGATACTGAATTTGACAACTTTTATGCGACGAACGCGATCTTAGAAGATTTCATTGATGATCTTCCTGTAGCAGATCTCAAAGACTTAGTTTTCGTTGCGCCAGATAATGGTGCGACGGGTCGAAGAAACGTTTATTTAA
>CAZJUW010000030.1:0-7930 GCA_964549325.1 uncultured Muribaculaceae bacterium | reverse complement strand
TCTTGTCTTAAATAAGCATCTAACAGTGCATCACTGATCTGGTCACAGACTTTGTCTGGATGCCCCCTGAACACAATTTCATTACTGTACAACTTCATACTACTCTATTTCCTTTCTTATTTCACGAAAAAAGCTATCCAGGATAATTCCAAGATAGCTCTCATTATCCTTATCATACGGCTTTAGCACCTAACTGAATAGGTTGCTGTGACTTCATAGGGCCAGTCCCTCCATCACTCTTTATAAGTATTTCGTTGCAAATTTATTGTAACATATTCCAATTTAGTTCACAATGTATTTTAAATTTGTCAAAATCGATGATCTCATCACTGATTATTTTTCTTTTGCCTCGTTGACGAGGTCGTATAACTTTTGTAATGCTTCGATCGGTGTCAACTCTAAAGGATTGATCTGTTTTAGTTCTTCTTCTACTTTACTTATCTTTACTTCCACTTTTTCTTCTGGTTCTAAGAAGAGTGAAGTTTGGGTAAAGGCTTGTTTTTTCTTATCCTTATTTTCATAGATGCCTAAAATCTCCGATGCTCTCGCAATCAGTTCTTGTGGTAAGTGTGCTAGTGATGCAACGTGAATTCCATAACTCTTATCGACAGCACCATTTTTAACCTTATGTAAGAATGTAATTTTACCATCCTCTTCCACTGCCGATACATGTACATTGCGAAGACGCGGTAAATCACCTGCAAGACGGGTTAATTCGTGATAGTGCGTCGAGAAGAGCGTCTTTGCCCCGATCTTATCGTGAATATACTCCAAAATTGCTTGGGCTAAACTCATTCCATCGTAGGTTGCGGTACCTCTTCCTAACTCGTCAAACAGAATTAAACTTTGTGGCGTTGCTTCACTGATCGCTTTATTTGCTTCGTTCATCTCGACCATGAAGGTACTTTCTCCACTCACTAAGTCATCACTTGCACCAATTCTGGTAAAGATCTTATCAAAAATTGGCAGTATTGCACTCTTACACGGAACAAATGAACCAATCTGAGCCATGATGACGATGATGGCAAACTGTCGCATGTATGTACTTTTCCCAGCCATATTTGGTCCAGTGATCAATAGAATATCCGTATCTTCTCCTAAGATGATATCATTGGGAATATAGTCCTGTCTGAGCACTTTCTCCACAACAGGATGTCTTGCATCTAAAAGCCGTACGGAACGATCCGTTGCAATTTGAGGTCGTACATAATTATTTTCATCCGCAACCGTCGCAAGTGCCTGTAAGAAATCGATCTCACTGATCACCTTCGCAGTCTGTTGAATTTTGCCAATGTAACCCTTGACAGTCGTACGCACTTCTTGGAATAATTGATATTCCATATTGATGATTTTCTCTTCAGCTCCTAAGATGATATTTTCTTTTTCTTTGAGAAGTGGTGTACTAAAGCGTTCACAATTTGATAACGTCTGCTTTCGCTCATATCCAAATTCGTCTTTGATGAGCGGAATACTCCCCTTACTTACCTCAATGTAGTAACCAAAGACTTTGTTATAGCCAACCTTCAATGTCTTGATACCGGTACGTTCCCGTTCCTCACTCTCAAGTTGTAAAATGAAATCTTTTGATCCACTCCGAATTGTTTTCAAGTCATCTAATTCTTTCGCGTAGCCAGGCTTGATGAGACCGCCCTCTTTTAATCCCACTGGTGCATCTTCATTGATGGCATTCTCAAGTAGTTGATAGAGTTCTTCAAAGCCTTCAATCGTCTTATCAAAAGAAAGTTCTGCTAAAATTTCTTTGATTCTAGGACACACTCGCAGACTCGTTTTTAATTGTAATAGATCTCTGGCATTCAAATTACCATAACTAATTCTTCCCGCAAGACGTTCTAAGTCATAGACAGCATTCAATTCTTCCTTGAGTTCATCTTTTAAGATGAATTCTGTCCGCAATTTCTCAATAAAGTCATAACGACGTTCGATTTCTTTCCGGTCACAAAGCGGATTTTCAATATTGTATTTTAAAAATCTACTTCCCATCGCCGTTTTATTTTTATCCAGTAACCAAAACAAGCTGTAGGTGCGATCTTGTGTGCGCATGGTTTCCGTAAGCTCTAAGTTTTTCTTCGTATGAATATCGAACTGTAAATAATGATGAGTATCGACGACAGAAGCAGGTTGGAAGTGCGATAACTCCCCTTTCTTCGTATTTTGAATGTAATATAGCAAATGTTTTAAAGACGTCTTTTCTCTCACGTCTTCCAGATGCCGATAGACGATCTCATATCCTTCTTCCAAGAGTTCATCTTCGATGCTCACTAGGATCTGGTAATGTTCCCTTAAATCACTGACGATCGAACGATCAATCTTGGCGTTTACGATGACTTCTTTGACCCCGTGGTTGACGATTTCACTGATCACTTTGTCCTTTTCATGGTCGAGCACTGAGACATAAAAGTAACCCGTTGAAATGTCCGCATAACTTACGCCAAAGCAATATTCAAAATCGTATACAGATGCGATGTAATTACTTTCCTTTGCATCGATCATATCATCTAGACGCGTTCCCTTCGTTACGACCTGAATGACGTCACGTTCGACAACTGTAGGTCCAGGTTTCGGCTCCGTTAATTGCTCACAGATCGCTACTTTATAGCCTCGCTCAATCAATTTATCGAGATATGGCTTATATGCATGATGTGGAATGCCACACATCGGTACACGTTCTTCTAATCCCGCTTGTTTTCCAGTTAAAGCAAGTTCTAGTTCCTTACTTCCGATTTCCGCATCCTCAAAGAACATCTCATAGAAGTCTCCAATACGATAAAAGATGACCGTATCTGGATACTTGTCTTTTACTTCTAGATACTGAAGCATCATGGGACTGATTTTGCTTCGATTTACTTCGCTACGTTTCATTTCCTACCACAACTTTCCTGTATGATGATTGTACCATATTTTTCCTGTTTTTGCCTAACGTTTCTAAGTTCTATGATGAGATAGAGAAAAGATCCTAGTAACGCAAGAAGACTTGTCACTTTCCCAGCCTTTAAGTAAGGCGCCTGATAAAGAATTTTGACTTCGTTGGTTCCCTTCGGTAACTTTGCTCCTAAAAAGGCTGTATTGACACATTCCGTGGAAACAATTTCCCCATTTAGAAGGATTGTAAAACCTTCATCATAAGGCAAAGAAGTAACAAGATAGCCCTCTTCCTCTAAAGTGAATGTGCCGGAAATGATCGCATCTTCTTCCCAAGAGATAGCACCCTCGATATAATTTTGACTGTCTTTTACGAACGTTTGATAATCATATAGATGCGCCGTGACGTTTCCTATTTCATACGTACCTGCTTCCAGTTCCACTTCAAATGAATTTGTTCCATCTTCTTTTCCTAACACGTAATGAAAGCGACGATTTTGGTTATGATAGATCCAATCTTCACAAGTAATTTTATTCGTTACATCGTCAATCTTGATATAGCGATCTTTCGCTTCGCAGGATGTCTCGTTTTGAATATCAAATGAGAGCATGAGGATTTTATTGCGCAGATCATCCGCAATCGTAAGATACGTTTTTGTTTTCTTTTTAGCGACAATCAGGTACCCATCTTTCGTCTTCGTTACACTAAGATCTTGATTGCTTGCGATCTCGATCGTATTCGTCTCTTCTTCGATCGTCGACGAAAAATTCTTCGTTCCTTCGCTTGCAATCACGTACTGGAAGAGCGCTTGCACTTGATCACTTTCTGAAAGTTCTCGAAAGGTATCTTCATTCATGACATCTGTTTTGACATACATGAAAGGTCTTGCATACGGATTTTGCGAAAGATGCTCTGATTCTTGGAGATATCCTAACGCTTGTTCACGACGACTCGTATATTTGACACCTAGATAGGTGTCAACCAGAAGATTTGGACTGCTTCCTTCCATCAAACTATTCCGTAGTGGAATTGCTTGATATAGAAAATTTCGATAAAAGGTTCGATAATATTGATTTTGGGTCGATGAGTAGACAGAAGTTGTATAATAATCGAGATTGGGAATACGGTTGATGTTCTGATAATTATCACTTAGATTTTTACTTCTCGTAGGAGTATCGTCTGTTTGCACTTCTGTTACTTCTTCCCAATAAGGATCCGTTTCTATTTGCTCTAATTTAGATGCTGTCACATAACTCTCACTTTGATTAAGGACGATACAACTGACAAAGGCCAAGCCAAGATAAAGGTAAGATAATCCTTTCTTGCATCGTTCATTCGCAGTAAAGTAGTAGCATGTTACGAGAGCAACATCCACGATAAAACTAACAAGAAATGTCATGTCTGCTTTGGCAAGGAAGATCGTATTGCACAGTGCAACCAGAAAGATCACGCCGATGATTACGATGCTCTTTTTGGATGCTTTCTTTCTTTCCAAAAGAAAGTTCTGAAGTTGTAAAGCAAAAAGTGGTAGCATTGGTATGAACACCTTACTTCTTAAATACAAACCACCATTTAATAAATACATAAATAACGGAAATACGAGTAATATTATCATCAAGATCGAAAGGATACGTTGTTCTTTCTTTTTCGAAAACAACAACAATAAAACGGCGATCAGAGGGAAAAAGGAAATTCCGATGGTGTAACCTCCATAGAGTAGATTTGATAGATCTAGATTCGGTAGAAACAATTGCCAAAGAGAAATCGTTTCTTCTTGAGCAGTCCTCCCATTTAAGATGGCATAGGCCGTTGGAAATAGGAAAAAGGCTGCCAAAAGAATCCCAAAGAGGACAGGAATGAGCGCACTTCCAATATTTTTCCAAAAGCTTCTCCAAGAGAATGTATGGGCTTTCCTATATAGGTAGATATCATAACAGGCTAATGCGATGAGACCGCCAAGACTGTAATAGTAGCTAGTAAGGATCATGAGCATCACAGAAAAAAGCAAAAGAGCACTTTTTTTCTTTTCAAAATGTCGTTCTAAGCCGATCATTGCCAGAAGTAAAAATGGTAAGTAACTCACAAACATAAAGTGACGATGGCTTTGATAGATTAAAGGACTCGTTGCCAAAAACAATAACGTAATCCAAAGATTTTGCTGCTTGTTTTTAGAATGACGGTTTAAAAAGTAATAAAGAAGACATCCAGTTACAAGAATCAGCACAATATTTAAAATCTGCAAATACGTGGTCATCTTGAGAAAGGGAAGAAAGTAGGATAGTAAGATCAGCGGATTACAAAGACCATAATAAGAGAAATACCAAATGTTTTGCCCTGCGCCTAGATGAAGGGCAAAATTAGGAATGAGAGTTCCTGTTTCATAGAACAGTTTTCGAAAATAATCTGGAAAGGCACTATGCTGACTGAGCCAATCCGTCGTAGAACCAAATAACGTTCCTATTTTCCATCCTAAAAGAACTAAAAAAATGCCACTGAATAAGATGATCAAATAATTGTAATCACGTTTCTTCTGCATGTATTTCCCACACTTTCTCATTCATTATAACAGAAAAAAGAAGAAATGCCGATGTCTTCTTCCTATTCCTAATAACTTGTCACCATTGTCTTTATTTGGACAACAAACGCTTCACTTTATTATTTATGATACTGAAATCCACCTGTTTTTTGTAAAATCCAATCCTGCTTGAAGTATTGGTTTGCTAGTTTCATTCCCTTCTCCTCCGCATTCTCTGGAAGAGCAGTGACACGATTTAGCACACTGATATGCTGATGATATCCCATTCCAACAGCCGTTGGGCTACAGGCAAGTCTCGCTAGAAGTTGCCGCTTCCAGGCGACCGTCGTCTCTTCTATGGTATCAATGTAGTTTAGGTGAGAGTCACTTCCGAGGGAATGTTCATTCACAGATACAGCAAGAATCAATTGGAACGTTTCTTCATCTGTTACTCTCTTTAACGTCTCCATATCATGTACATGGAAACTAGAAATGATAGATGCTTGGTTTCTCGTAACCATCCCCAGTCCCGTCAATTTCCATTCTTCATCTTCTTTTAAACTAGAAATCAGGTTAAAATCTGTAATAAAGTGAGAACTTTCCCGAGCGTTTTCACTTTTGATGCATTTTACAAGTTCCTCTTTGACTTTATCACTTTTTGTATTGCCAAAGATTTGAAAACTCTGTGCTGGAAGTGCCATAATGTGATCATATTGCTCATAGGAACGCAATTGATCCATCAGTTGTTCTGGTGATTCTTCACAAAAAGTTGCTACCTCTACGACCTCTTCTGGCATATTCTCATCTCCCTAGGAATTCCTATTATAACATATTTTCAGCGCTTTGGAAAACCTTTTCTATCACTTCGGATACTTTTTCTAGCCTCTCACGCATAAAGTTAATTACAAGGAGGCGCTATGAAAGAAAAGTTTATTAAGTCAACGATTATTCTCATGATTGGCGGATGCCTTACCAAAGTGTTAGGAATGATCATCAAAATCGTAATGTCACGCTTAATGGGAACGACTGGCTTAGGCCTCTATATGTTGGTTCTCCCTACCTTTTCTCTTTTCATCGGCCTTGCCCAATTTGGCTTTCCTATCGCTGTGTCAAAACTGGTAGCAGAAGATACAAAAAACAATAAAAAGTTGGTCTTTTCCCTCATTCCCTTATCTCTCGTTATCAATCTTTTGATTATGATTTTTATCTTTATTGTGGCCCCAATTCTTTCCAAAACGCTACTACATGAACCACGCAGTTACTTTCCTATCTTAGCAATCGCTTTAGTACTTCCATTGACTTCCCTTTCTGGGATCTTACGAAGCTACTTTTTCGGCAAACAACAGATGCTACCTCATGTTGTATCGAACGTAACCGAAGATATCATTCGTTTGATTTTAGTGAGTATTGGCATTCCCCTTTTTCTAAAAAAAGGCATTGAATTCGCTGTTACCTTTGTCATTCTGTCGAATATCATAAGTGAATTCACTTCAATCGTCGTTCTCTTCTTTTTTCTCCCAAGACATTTTAAATTGTCAAAATCCGATTTCAAGGTGCAAAAAGATTATACCAAAGAAGCTCTCTCAATCAGCGTTCCAAATACGGCAAGTCGCCTCGTTTCTTCGACTGGTTACTTCTTAGAACCAATCATCTTGACAAGCGTTTTGTTAGGAATGGGGTATACCAATGAATTCATCTTACATGAATATGGTGTTATTTCAGGTTATGTTTTACCGTTACTCCTACTTCCATCTTTTTTTACAAATGCGATTTCCCAAGCACTTCTTCCTGTCGTCAGCAGAAGCTATAGTCGTGGACAAGTAAATGAGACGAAACGAAAGATCAAACAAGCAATCTTCTTTTCTCTTTTGATTGGAGTTCCTGTAACGCTCTTCTTCTTAATTGCTCCTACCATTCCTTTAAAACTGATCTATCACACAGGAGAAGGAATTTCTTATATGCGTTTTCTTGCTCCAATCTGCCTCTTTCAATATATTCAATCTCCCCTTTCCTTTAGTTTAGAAGCCATGGGAAAAAGTAAGGAAAATCTTAAAATTACCCTTTCCAGCGTCTTTGTCCGTACGTTTTTTCTTTTCGTCTTTTCATGTCTGCATATCGGCATGTGGGGTCTCATTCTGGCCACTTCTTGTAATGTCTTATTTACCACTTTCTATTCCATTCGAATGGTGCAAAAAATGATGTAAAACTTTCGTTCATTTCTTGATAAGTATTCGCTTACACAAATAATAGTGGTAGTTAATCGGACTACCACTATTTTCTAAATTTAATTGCTCTTAATTTCTTCTATCGTTAACCCCGTACACTCTAAAATCAACTTTCTTCAATTTGCTTTCTAGTTAAACCCGTACATTTGAAAATGAAGTCTGGGTCTGCTCCGTTCTTTAACATCTCTTTTGCTGTCCTAAAGATTCCAGCTTTTTCTCCTTCTTTCCTACCTGCTTTCATTCCCTCTTCTCTACCTTCTTCCCTACCTTCTTGCCTTGCTAAGTCTTTTAATGCCCATTCATGATCGT
>CAZJUW010000029.1:0-8010 GCA_964549325.1 uncultured Muribaculaceae bacterium | reverse complement strand
GTATGGCATGGGTCCCTCCATTTAAAAAAAGCGCTCAGCGCTTTTATTTTACTTTGACAATTCTCGCTGCGCCTTTGGCAAGTCCATTCGCATCTTGTACGATATATTTTACGACGTAGTTTCCTTTCACGAACACATTCGGCGTATTGAGAACTTTAACAGATGTCGAAGCCGTACATCCTAATTCCGTATACGTCTCATTCAGTGCTACTTCGACCAAAGCATCTCCATTTAACGAAATGGTCTCAGAAGAAGGGGTTCCAACCGTCACAACTCTAGTTGCTACCGTGATATTTCCATCGCTATCGCTTGCTTGATAATGGATAAACAATACGCCTTGCGTTGCCGTAACAGCATCTTCTAAATCCAGTAATTCTTCCGTAGCAGGATTATAAAATTCATATCTCTTGGTAACAACCGCTGAAGGAAGGATTCCATCTTCCTCATCGACGATATTTTGAATCCCAGGATCAACATAACTTTCGCCTACTCCAACCTGATCTACGCCTTCAGCCAAATAGATGATTGGGCTTTCTCCTACCACCTTCGTAGATACATCTTGCACACTTTCGACAACGACTTTAAAACTGTAATTCTTTCCTTGAAATTGATTGGTCGCTGCATAATCTAGCCAAAAACGAAGATTCCAAGTATCACTTTTTCCGGCCGGAAGTGTCACTTCACTGGCAAGTGTCATACTTTCGTCTAAATCTGCCAATTTCACAATCGTCGGTGCATTTTCTGATTTGTTATAACCCAACTTTAGATAGTTTTTAGCCAGTTGATTTTCTTCCTCCGTTTTGCCTTCTAAATAGATTCGATACTTGGCATCAATGGTCCCTTGATTCGTAATCGTAAATGTATAAGGATCTTGGGAAAGCCCCTGAGAATCACGAAGTGGTCTTTCGTTCGAAAGCGTTAACGTAGACCCTGTCTCCTCTTGAAATTGAATATCGAAATTACCGATGGTTACCTTACTTTCGTTTTGACCAGAGGCGGTAACCGTAAAGACGGCATAACTCGTTCCAATGATCAAAGCAAGGCCTAAAACAACGGCAAGAGATAGCGTAAGGGCCTGAGCTTTCATCACTCTTTTTCTCTTCTTTACTTCCTCTTTCATACTCTTCACCTATCCTAATCTAGAAATATCATATCATAACTCTCATCGTTCGGCAAGAAAATAACGTAAGAAAGATCATGATCAAGAAAAAATAGCAAGGAATCCTCGCTATTGATATTTTTCCATCGATTTCATCATCTGATTGATCTGTTTTTGACTTGGTTTTCGGCCCATCTGCATCATCAAAGATTTAATCATTTCCTCGTTGATTGGAGGATTTTTCTTAAGGTATTTCTTCATCACGTGGCGTGAGATCAAAAAGCCCACTACCAATCCAATGATGAGACTAATTCCAATCTGTAAGATATCTTGTAACATGTCATCATCTCCCAACTAACTTTATTCTACAAGAAATCAGTTCATTACACAAGTACTTTTAAATCATCTAAAAAGAAATAATCTTGATTTGTAAAGTCACACAGAAAATAATTTTTCCCAAAGCGAGATAGAACCGCAAAGAAGCTTGAAAGGTCTTTGTTACTTTCTATTTTCAGATAAACGCGATGGACGGAAAGCGTACTCACTTCATCTTTGTAAAGTTGATTGATACAGTGAACGTCACCCACCTTCGAATAGGAATGTTCACGATGTAACTTCAAAAAAAGATTACGATCCATATTTTCTTTCTCGATCGGATGAATGAGTTGCAATAGAAGTGTATATCCATAGTTCAGCTCTTTTGGCTGCATATCTCGAATTTGCCTTAGAATATGAAATAATGTACTAGGATTACTGCGGTAGAGACTTACAAATTCATTCTTGATCCGAAAGGCGTAATAAGTTCGCATAGCTATCACCCACTTTACAGTAACAAAGCGGAAGATAGAATTATGTCGAATTTACTTGAGTAGATCTAAAACTTTTTTTTCTAAGGTGTCTAGATCAAAACCAAACTGTTTTAACACATCGTCTTTCTTTCCACTGGCACCAAAGCAATCTAGGGTAAAAAGGTACTTATCACTATAAACATAACGATACCAAGCGTAAGAGGACGCCTTTTCGATCGCAATCTTCTTGACGATTGGAGGCAACACTTCTTCTTTATATTCCTCACTCTCTTTTTCAAACCGTTCCATACAAGGCATGCTGACCACGCGAACGCCAATTCCTTTATAAAGAAGTCGCTTTTGAAGTTCTAAGGCAATTTCGACGTCATCGCCGGTCGCGAGCAGAATCGCACTTAAGTCCTTCGCGGTTTCTTTGACGATGTAAGCTCCTTTTGCTACGGAAGAGACACTCGTACAGGCTTCGATTGGAACAGCGTTTCTTCCTAATACTAAGACACTAGGCCCATCGACGCGATTAAGAATGGCCCGATAAGCACCAATCACTTCATTCGCATCCATTGGCCGATATACCTCTATATTCGGCATACTTCTGAGTCCTATTAACTGTTCGATCGGTTGATGCGTTGGCCCATCTTCGCCTACCGTAATTGAGTCATGGGTAAAAATGTAGAGCACTGGCAACTTCATAAGACAAGCAAGCCGGATCGCTGGTTTTAGATAGTCAGAAAAGACTAAGAAAGTGGAAACAAACGGTCGTAAAGAAGAAAGTGCAAGACCATTGGCAATCGCTCCCATTAAATGTTCCCGAACGCCAAACCAGATATTTTTGCCATTATTTTGTTCGCACGAAAAGTCCCCAGCATCTTTCAGGTAAGTTTTACAAGAACTAGAAAGATCTGCACTTCCGCCTAAAAACAACTCGTTTTCCAGGCTAAGTTCTTGTAGAATTTTAGAAGATGTCACTCTAGGTGCCTCCATCTTATCTTCGGGTATATCAAGGTTTAGGTTTTGTAAATCTAAAAGTATTTTTCCATCCCGTAACTGTGTTAAGAAGCGTTGTTCTTCTTCCGTCTGGCATTCGAACTCTTCTTGCCACTTTTGGTAGGACTTCTCTACGGTTTTGGTAAGTTCTTCCCGGAAAAAATCGACAGCATCACTTGAAACATTGAATGGCACATCTCTTAACTCCATCGTATTTTTGATAGAGGTAATGTCTTCTTCCGTCAGTGGTGTTCCATGCACAAGATTCGTTCCCTCAAGTTTTGAATACTTACCGATCGTCGTCTTGACCTCAATGAGCGTTGGCTTGTTACTGCCTTTGGCTTTCTCGATCGCTTTATTGATTGCCATCACATCTTCCCCGTTCGTAACCGTGATCGTGTCCCAAGCAGCCGCTTGAAAGCGAGCATGAACGTCCTCGGTGAAGGTAGAAGAGATATTGCCATCTAAAGACACCTGATTGGAATCATATAAGACGATTAACTTATGTAGTTTTAACGTTCCCGCCAGACTCATCGCTTCATAACTGATCCCTTCCATGAGATCACCATCGCCACATAGAACATAAGTATAATGATTGATGAGTGGATGACGACTATGTAAGTAGGCTTCCCCGATCGCCATGCCAACGGCGGTTGCCAAACCCTGTCCAAGAGGCCCTGTAGACATCTCAACGCCAGGCGTCACTTTCCATTCAGGATGTCCTGGCGTCTTAGAAGAAAGAGAACGAAAGGCTTTCAAATCATTCAAAGAAAGATCATATCCCGCCATGAACAACGTCGCATAAAGAAGAGCGGAACCGTGTCCTGCAGATAAAACGAACCGATCGCGATTCACCCAATCCGGATCGGTTGGATTCGCAATCAACTGATGGGCATAAAGCGTATATAAAATTGGGGCTGCGCCCAAGACGATGCCAGGATGTCCACTGTTCGCCTCATGAATCATATCGATCCCAAGTGCCCGAATCTGATCAACGATCTTTCCTTCCGTCATAGAATGTTCATTTTTGCTGATGATTGGTAACATAATTCCACCTCAATTATCTCTAGTGTAACACAGATCCCAAAATTTATCACCCAAAAGAAAACGACCCATGGTCGTTATTCAGTACGCAGTGCTTCGACAGGATCTTTTCGGCTAGCGATCCCTGCCGGAATGCCACCACCAATCAAGGTTAAGATGACGCTGATGCCGATGAGCACAAGAGCGTGAACTGGATTCAACTTTGCCACACCCGCTACCCCTGAGAGAGATTCGATAATCGTATTCGCTGGAAAGGTCAAAAGATAAGCGATGACGATGCCTAACAGTCCTGAGAAAAGACCAATGAGGAACGTTTCCGCATTAAAGACTCGTTTGATGTCCCGTTTTCTTGCCCCCAGTGCCCGTAAAATACCAATCTCTTTCGTTCGTTCCAAAACGGAGATGTAAGTGATGATTCCGATCATGATCGAAGATACGACAAGAGAGATGGACGAAAAGGCAATCAAAACGATCGTAATCGCATCCATGATGTTTCCAGATAAGGTACTGATCATCTCTGCCATATCAGTATAGAGAACCCGATCTTCTTCTTGCTTGCCTTCGTTATATTGATCAAGATAAGCGATGATATCATCCTTCGCATCAAAGTCCTTAGGATAGATATAAATCATCGCTGGCACAGAGTCAGCACCGAGGGACGCTAAAACATCTTCTTTGGACGTATTCTCATCAAATGGTTGACCAGTTAACACGTTATAATCTTTCGCCCGCTGTAAGTTAACGATGGCAGAATCCTGATTCTTTGAAGTGATTGCCTCCACTAACCCACTCGTATAAGCGATGCCCGTTCCAGAAGTGAGGAGTTCTTTCCCTTCCTTTCCACGGATGATCGCTTGCACTTTTAGTGTAATATTTCCTTCCTTCTGATAGAGTTCCTCATAGTTTTGATTGACGAGGAAAAATTCGCCTTTATTTTCGTAAAAATCATCATTTGAGACGACTTTTAACTCTTTTGCCATAATCTCATCAAAGGTTAAATTACGATCTATCGGTAGTCCGAGCATGGAAAGCTGTGACTTTGAAAGACGATTCTGTGAATCCACTATGAGGATGAGACCAGGCTCATCCGTATTGATGGAACCGGCTAAAACATCGTAATTGTTCTGTGATACTAACGATTCTTCACCATCGATATTATCCGGATACACTGTCCAGCCCGAAAGAAGACTCATCCCGACATTGACGGGGCCATAAGAACCATCTTCAAGCTGCGTTATGATGTTCATGCCTGTCATTTTGGTATAAGAAATACCACCAAGCAAATCTTTGTCAATTGCCTCAATATATTGTACATAGTCTTCTGTCAAACGATTGGTATGAAGAGCGGTATCTTGAAGATCATCTAACGGTTCAATCTCCTGTTTCGTCGTATAACGAGTCATCGTAGACTCTGTTGCCTGTCCTAATTCTTTTAACGTCTCCTCATCCATTTCCATCGCTTGTTCTGTGATCATGATTGGCATTTGAGATAAAGAGTCATGTTCAAAGTCATCAATCTGAATTTGGAACCCGTTCGATAAGGATAAAATGAGCGCAATTCCAATAATGCCGATCGAGGAAGCAAAAGCTGTAAGTGCCGTTCTTCCCTTTTTCGTCTTGATATTATTGAACGATAAGCGAAGGGCCGCCAAAAAATTCATCGCTGTCTTGCGAATCGTAACCTTGCCACTTTCCTCGTCCTCTTTTTTGATTGGATTCGTATCATCTAAAATTTCTCCATCTTGCATTCTGATAATGCGTGATGCATACTCTTCCGCTAATTCTGGATTATGAGTGACCATGATGACGAGTTTATCTTTGGCAATCTCTTGAATAAGATCCATAATCTGTTTACTCGTCTTTGAATCCAAAGCCCCAGTCGGTTCATCCGCCAAGATCACATCTGGATCCGTCACTAAAGCTCTAGCGATCGCAACACGCTGCATCTGGCCACCAGATAGTTGGTTTGGTCTCTTATTGATGTGATCGATCAAACCTACTTTCCGCAGTGCTTCCAAAGCTCGATTATGTTTCTCTTGCACCCCAACACCACTTAAAGTAAGTCCCATCTCGACATTCTGTAAAATGGAAATATGTGGAATCAAGTTGTAACTTTGAAAGATAAAACCAACGCAATTATTGCGATAATAATCCCATTCGACGGGCTTATACTTCTTGGTCGATTGGTCATTGATTAAAAGATCTCCACTATCGTAACGATCTAAGCCTCCAATCACGTTCAAAAGTGTCGTTTTCCCTGAACCACTCGCTCCTAAGACCGCGACAAACTCATTCTTTCGAAACTTTAAACTGACTCCTTTTAACGCATGTTGTGTAAAATCACCTGTATGATAACTCTTTTTAATATTCTTGAGTTCTAACATCTTCTACCTTCTTTCTACCTTTCCTGACAGCTTATCCTATGTGAGATCATCTTTCGATATTCTCTATTATAGAATGCTAATCCTACGACGTCAATTTTTGCCACCAAAAAAGTGTCCATTGACACTTTTGTTAACTAACCCTTTTTACTTTTTGCAAACTTGCTTCGTCCTGTGGTTCATAGGTAATACCAAAGCGTCTAGGGTCTCTTCCGATGATTTCATTCGCACTGATACATTGTGTGACATTATCGACAAAAGAATCAATCGGTTCACTAATTTTACATTGACGCAAAGTAGAAACAGGAATCGTAAAGTCAACATCATACTTCTTTTGATAATAATTCACTAAAAAGGCAAGAACACCAGGATGCTCAACTTCATAATCTTCCAAAGAGAACACTTTTTGATTGATTCCAAAGTTGGATAAAACTTGCATACAAGCTTCTTTACAAGTTTCTCTCGGGTCTTTTCTCTTATGATCAAAGACCGCTCTACGAACACTCTGTTCTAAAGATACATCACCATGACAATAGATGGAAATCGGAATTCCATCTAGCGATAAAAAGAATTGCTCTAGCTTTTCCGTATTTAATAAAGAATCTGCTCGAATTCCCAAAAGATAGTTTACGGCGATTTCTACACACTGTTCTCTAGGTAAGTCTGGATATCTAGACTGAATTAACTTCCAATGACTTGAAACATTGGTTACACCCAAATGTAAGTTTTTGCAAACTTCACTTAACATGACACCTCGATAGGTACAAGAATTGTTTTTCCGCGATGGAAGATGCTTTTCACTCCATTCAGAATAATGGTAGGCTGCGACCATCCTCTTTTCTTCTTCCGTCATGAATGGCGTATGCAAATCAATCTGTCTTACCCGATTGTACATCTTCGAACAGTTGAAACCCATACGTTGACACCAACTAGAAAAAGGTTCTATCAATTTCTTTTCCGTTGGATTTAGTGAACATAGTTTCCCATCTAAAACCAATCTAGCTTCAATTGCTTCGCGCAAAGTACAATCACTTCGGTCCATCTCTTTCAATGCTTTTCTTAGAAAAAGTGCACAAGCTTTTTGGTCACCATCAAAGAAGGTTAATAAAGGCTTCCCTGAAAATCTCATCTCATAATATTGATCCATTGGCTACTACCCCTTTCATGGGTTCTCATTATACCACGTTTGATAGAATTTGACAAGCCAAAAGCGAAAGTACTACCATTAGGCAATATCATACTTCCTCTTTTGCCAAAATATATTTCATAGAAAGACGTTGTTTTCACAACTATTTCAGCAAAAATGGTGCGATTGATAATGGGGTTTAACACTTTTAACCGAAAAAAATAAGTCATCCATATAAATGAAATAACCATAATGAGACCAACTTCATTTGCTAGCCACTGACTGGCAATTTTCATATTTAGTATAAAATAAGCGCATATTTTGAAGATTACTTCTACTAAAACCATTCCCATGTTTATATAATTCTTCACTCAAGGCTGAAATTTATTCAAAGTTCCCGTTTTGAGGGAAAAATAAAATGTTAGAGAAAGTTCCCATAAAATAAGGTTTTTTTCTTCTAAATGATTTTGAATAAGCTTATATTCCTTTCTGTATATTTTTTTAATCATTATCATTATTTTCTTTATTTTCTAATTTTTCTAATTTTTTTCTTTCTTTTGATATTTCTTT
>CAZJUW010000028.1:0-8188 GCA_964549325.1 uncultured Muribaculaceae bacterium | reverse complement strand
TTTGAAATAGCCCTTATTTTATAAGGGTTTTAGTATGCCATACTTGAGAGTGGTTTGGTTGAAAGATTTCCCCATGAATTGGTATCTTCCTAGCCAAAATGTCTTGAAAGTTACCAGAAGGATGTATCTTCTTAAAAAGGGGCTGTATAGCGATTGTCAAACCGTTTCTTTTTCTTTTTGTTTTTTGGGAATTTTTACTATAATAATAGTATAGGAGGGAATATGAAGGAAATTAAAATAGTGCAGTATGGCTGTGGCAAGATGAGTAAGTACACGATGCGTTATGCCATCGAAAATGGAATGCAAATCATTGGAGCATTCGACATCAATCCAAATGTCATTGGTCATGACATCGGAGAGATCATGGAAACATCCATGAAAGGTGTATTAGTAGAAGATGCGAAGGAAGTAGAAGCAAGACTTAGCGTCTTACGTCCTGACGTTGTCATCGTCACGACGATGAGTTTGTTAAACGACTTGAAGGATATTCTGTTAATTTGTGCCCGTCTTGGAATCAATGCCATCACGACCTGTGAAGAAGCGTTCTATAGTTGGAATTCGAACCCGACTTTGACTGCTGAGATTGATCGTTTGGCAAAAGAAAATCATTGTACGATTACTGGCTGTGGTTATCAAGATTACTTCTGGGGTAACTTGATCTACAGTTTGGCAGGAACGACACATAAGATCACGAAGATCAAAGGTAGTTCTAGTTACAATGTAGAAGACTACGGAATTGCTCTTGCCAAAGCGCATGGTGCGGGACTTACGTTAGCTGAATTTGAACGTGAGGTAGCGGCAAGTGACAACATTACGGAGGAAGCGCGTCAAGAATTGATTCAAAAAAGAGAATTCCTACCTAGTTATATGTGGAATGTGGCAGGATGGTTAGCTGAACGATTCCATCTTACCATTACGAAACAGACCCAAAAATGTGTTCCAATTACTTATACAGAAGAGTTACACTCAACGACCCTGGATATGACGATTCCCGCAGGAAATGCGATCGGAATGAGTGCTGTTGTCGAGGTGGAAACAAAAGAGGGTGTTACGATGGAACTAGAATGTATCGGCAAGGTCTACGAACCAGGAACAGTTGATACGAATGATTGGACAGTTGTCGGGGAACCTGATACACGTGTCGTCGTACAACAACCCGATACGGTACGACTTACTTGTGCGGATATCGTCAATCGGATTCCCGATCTTTTGGAAGCGGAAGACGGATTTGTACCGACTGCAAAAATGCACTATGCCAAGTACTTAGGCTAGTGCTTTTTCTTTGACTTTTGATCCCGAAAGTTGCGAAATTAACTCTTGTGTCCAAAATGGAACGATGGTACAATGAAGAGGGAGGTAACTATGAATGAAGTAGAAACGGTAATAGAGAAAATCCGTCCCGAATTTTATCGAAACGAGGCATATCAAAAGGCACTTCAGGACCTTTTTTTAGGCTCTTATCCAAAAGCCTTTGCAAAGTGCCAGTCAGAAGCAGATGTTGAAATTGCCAATGAGCAATTGATTACACAGATCAATCGTGACTACATCGCTTTAGAAGAGGAGGCGATTCCCTCTTGGCAGCATGAGGTTTCATTGTCGTCTCTTAGACGAATTGACTCTATCTATAAAGATGTATTGATCGAATATAAAAGGCCACACAGCTTAGATCATACGAATTATCATAAATATGAAGAACAACTCTTTGGTTATATGCGCAATCAAGAATTTGAGAATAAGACCATTTTTGGTTTTCTTTTCGATGGGATTTCGATTCAAGCCTATAAAAAATCTCCAAAGGAGACAGATATTTTTCGGTTGGAACAATATAGTGGTCCCTTACAACCAAATCATTATGATTTCTTACTTCGAGTGCTGGCGGGAATTCAGCAAAAAGAATTGACAGAGCATAACATCGCCAGTGAATTTGCAATCATGAGTAGGGAAAGTACGCTGACGAAAGAGATCTTCCTCAATCTCTTTGAGATGATCAAAAAGACCGATTCTAAGACGACCCTTTTCTTCTATCATGAATGGGAACGTCAGTTTAAATTATCAGAAAGCGATGATAATGGAAAACAAGATGTACCCTTAAGAAGAGGGGCGCTTTCTCGTTTGACCGGGCAAGAGATCAACGACAATAATCTGGAGTACTCGTGTTTATTCGCGCTTCACACTACCTTTTCGATTATCATCAAGTTGATCGCTGCACGCGTCGTCAATGAATTTCATTTCGACAACGTAAAAATTCGTTTTGCCGATCTTCTTCATTATGATTTATCGAAGGTCAAATTGTTTTTCCACAAACTAGAAAAAGGGACTCTTTTCTTAGAGACGAACATCGTGAATCTCGTCGAGGGGGATTACTTTGGATGGTATATCGAAGAGGCATGGAAGGATGAGCTAGCAGTCTTGCTTCGCACGTTGATCTCGAGACTGATCAAGTACGATAACGTGCGTCTCGTCAATACGAATATCCGCGATCTTTTCCGGGAACTATATGAAAATTCCATTCCAAAAGAAATTCGTCACAGCTTTGGAGAGTATTATACCCCTGCGTGGTTGGCCGAAAATGTCGTAAAACAGGCGGTTCGTCTTTCCGAACAGAAGAACTTTCGAGGAATCGATGCTTGCTGTGGCAGTGGTACGTTCTTAATCGAAATGATGAACTATATTTACTATCATAAAGCAACTGCGAAGGAAGAGGTTACTTTAGAGGAGATCTTAGATCGAGTCAAAGGGATCGATTTGAATCCTGTCGCTGTCTTAAGTGCACGGATCAACTATTTAATCAATATCATGAACTTATGGGATCGAAAGTCGCGACTTGAAATTCCTGTTTACTTAGGAGATGCCTTATATATGCCACAGGAAACCTCGATCGATGGCGTGCCATGTTTTACTTATCAGCTTCTCGTTTCGAAGTACGTTTCCTTAAATGATATCAACATCACTTTACCTGTTTCCTTTGTCAAACAAGAGAATTTTCTAGAGAAGATGGATGAGATCGAACTCTATGTTCAACAGGAAGACTTGAAGAGGTCCGTCGCGGTCATTCTTTCTTCACCCGAGCAGGATACTCATCCAGAACTTGCGAAAGAGGTGTCACTATGGATTTGCTCCCTTATCACCCTCGAAAAGAACCATATGAATTCTATCTGGCTTAGGATCATTGCCAATTACTTCCGCACTTGTTCATTAGAACCATTCGATATCGTCGTCGGCAATCCGCCTTGGATCGATTGGAAAGTACTGCCAGAAGCTTATCGTAATACAGTCAAAAAGTATTGTTTTACCGAAGGAATCTTCTCGGATGATAAAAATACGGGAGGAATCAGTCTCAATATCTGTGCTCTGATTTCCAATCGAACACTTGCGAAATGGTTAAAGGATACTGGAGTACAGGGACTCTTGATGCCAAAGACATTGCTTTTCAATAAATCATATGAAGGGTATCGAAGACTACAGATCAAACGTACCGAAGATAGTATGGATGGCGAACAAGCATCTTTCCGATACATTCAAGATTTTGAATATGCAGGCTATCCATTCGACCCTGTACGTTTACCATTTTGCGCCTATTACATTTCGTATGGACGACCGAAGGAGTACATCGAAGTCGATCAGTATCATCTACGAAAGAAAGAATTCGTTTCTGACTTAGAAAATGACTATCGCCTAAAACGTCTCTACGCTGCTTCTCTCAATCAGAAAAACAATAACTTTACATTGTTTGAGGATGATTGTGACATCGCTAAGGTGAAGTCAATTATTGGTACGAGCGATTACCAGTTTCGCAAAGGCTTAGGGACGACACCTTATGAAGTCTTTCGTCTTGTGTTCAAACGAAATATTGATGACGAGCTAGCGGAGTTCTATCGCCTGAAAAAGGTTGGAAATAGAATGCAACCATCAGACGAGGTGATCGTCCTAGAGAAGAAGTATATTCGTCCCATCTTGACGACGACCGATCTTGGAGAAGATTTTCGTACCAAATATCACTCTTATACGATCTTTCCTTATATTGATGGACAAAAACAACCAGTGGCACCAGAACAATTAAAGGAGGAGTGCCCACGAATTTATCGTTACTTCTTAAGTCATAAAGAAGAATTACTCTCACAAAGTCAATACAACAAACGTATTCAACACTCTGATGTGTTCTATGCCTGCTACCGAGTAGGACAGTATACGTATGCCGATCATTTCGTCTTGACGAGAGATAATACGAAGGCGATTTTCTGTTATGTTGATCGAATCCAAAATGATTGGGGACAGGAGGTCATTCCATTGTTCGATGGACATATTTCTTACATTTCAACCAATACCTTTGGCGAGTTTATCTCCTATGACGAAGCGATGTACCTACTTGGAATTTCGAGTTTGCCCGTCGTTAAGAAATTTATTGAAGACTCTAGTGATACTAGGAGTATTGGAACCAAATTCAGTTATAAATTACCAAAGTACGATGAGAATAATAAAGCACATCAACAGATCGTTACACTTGCGAAAGAGATGTATCAAGACCCAGATCAAAAAGAAGAGTATCAAAAAAAGATCAGTGTTTTGTATGAAGCAATGTAAAAAAAAGACTTGGAAATTTCCAAGCCCTTTTCGTATTAGTCGATCGTGATGGTTTTTTTACTTACTTCGCTATCTTTCTTTGGAATCGCAACGCGAAGTGTGCCATCTTTGAATTCGGCTTTAATTTGTTCTTCGTCGGCATCTCCAATATAGAAAGATCTTTGTACTTTGCCGTATCTTCTTTCTTTACGGATGTACTTTTTGTCTTCAGGGTCTTTCTTATCACAACATTCTTTCTTTTCGGCGGTGATCGTCAAGTACCCTTTGTTGTATTCTACTTTTACTTCTTCTTTCTTGAGTCCAGGAATGTCAGCTTCTACGTAGTAGGTGTTATCCTTTTCGTAGACATCGCACTTCATATCGATGATACCTCCTCTTTTCATTGGATGAATGTCATCAAACATGTCATCGAAAAATCCCATAGGTATTAAATCCATATAATTCATCTCCTTTCAATAAACAAGTATACTCCTTTGTTGGCACTTGTCAAGCTCGAGTGCTAAAAAAGTAAAACTTTTTCCAATCCCGTTCAAAAAAGAACGGGGTTCTGTTATAATAATGCCCGTAGGTGAAGAAAATTATGCAAAAAAAGAGAAAAGTAGCATTTGTGTCGGGAAGTTCTCGTGGATTAGGTAGACAGATCATAAAGGATCTAGCGAAGAAAGGTTATGATGTTGTGATTGACTACGTAAATGATCGAGATAGCGCTCTTTCGTTGGTAGAAGAGGTAACAGCACAGTATCCTGTTTCGGTATCAGCAGTCAAGATGGATGTTTCGAATCTTGAGGAAGTTTCAAGGACGGTAGCATTTATTCAAGACCACTTTGGACGTTTAGATTTTTTGGTCAATAATGCAGGGATTGCCAATGATACGCTTCCTTTAGAAAAGAAGAAGGAGGATTTTATGCGGGTACTCGAAGTAAATGTCTATGGAACATATCTTTTGAGTTCGCTTTTCTATCCCTTGTTAAAAGAAAGTAGGGGAAGTATCGTCAATATTTCGTCGACGAATGGGCTAAATACTCTTTATAAAGAGAGTTTAGACTACGATGCTTCCAAGGCAGGGGTCATCAATCTTTCTCATAATCTGGCGACGACGTTCGCACCACTAGTAAGAGTGAACTGTGTTTGCCCGGGATGGATGAATACGGATATGAATGGGACGTTAGAAGAAGACTTTGTGAAGGCGGAAAGTGCCAAGATTTTATTAGGGCGTTTTGCGGAACCGATGGAGGTTGCGAAAGTAGTGACGTTTCTTGCCAGTGAAGAAGCAAGTTATATCAATGATGCAGTAATTCGGGTAGATGGTGGTATGAGATGACAAAATTAGAACAATTAGAACAAGCAATTCAAGAAGCAAAAGTGGATCTTGCGCCTTACTATGAGCGAGTTGAGGAGATTTGTAGAGCAAATAGTGAAAAAGTTTTGAATGCTTTTCATGCACATCAAGTGACAGAAGCTTACTTTGGCGAAACGACAGGTTATGGTTACGATGATTTAGGACGTGATACGATCGATGAAGTATTTGCGACAGTACTAGACAGTGAATCGGCGATCGTGCGTAGTCAGTTCATTTCAGGAACGCACGCACTGACAGTGGCTCTTTTTGCAATGTTACGTCCTGGCGATACACTGCTGGCAATCAGTGGCAAACCTTACGATACCCTTGATCAAGTGATTGGGATTACCGAGAATGCGAGTTCTCTAAAGTCTTATGGGGTAACCTATGAAGAGATCGATTTGGTGGAGGATGACTTCGACTACGAGAAGATCCGTAAGATGATTTCTACGCACAAGATCAAAATGGTGGAAATTCAACGTTCGAAAGGCTATTCGACTCGCAAGACACTCTCTTTGGAAAAGATTCAAAAAGTTGTTCATACCATTCGCGAAGTTGATAAAGAGGTCATCATCATGGTCGATAATTGTTACTGTGAATTTGTCAATGTTCACGAACCAACCTATTATGGCGTCGATCTGATCGTAGGGTCCCTCATTAAGAATTTAGGTGGGGGAATTGCTCCCAATGGAGCGTATATCGCAGGACGAAAAGACTTGGTTGATTTGGCATCAGAACGCTTGACGGTTCCAGGACAAGGACGGGAAGTAGGCCCATCGTTGGGGCTTAATAAAGCATTTTTACAAGGACTATTCTTTGCGCCTAGCGTCGTTGCGAGTAGTGTGAAGACTTCGATCTATGCGAGTTATCTTTTAGAAAAATTGGGATATACCGTAGAACCTCGTTATTTTGAAGATCGTTCAGATATCGTTTTAAACATCGTCTTTCGTGATCCAGATCAGTTGATTGCGTATTGCCAGGGCATTCAGGCGGCATCGCCAATCAATGCTCATTATGCACCTGTTCCTAGCGACATGCCAGGTTACGATGATAAGATCATCATGGCTTCAGGTTCTTTCACGCAAGGCTCTTCCATCGAGATGTCTTGTGATGGACCATTAAGGAGTCCATATATTGCCTATCAACAGGGAAGTCTTACCTTCGAATACGGTAAAATTGCTGTCGAAACAGCCATTCGAAAGCTTCTTTCTTGATTTTTTCAGTGTCAAATAAATTTTTGCTTTTTTTCGATCGGGAAATGTGCAAATTCCCGATTTTTTAGTATTTTAGAAAGAAATGATATAAAATATGGTAACTTCCTAACAAAAAGAAAATAGTCAAGTTAGTCTTCCCAATTGGTGTCAAGTTTGACTCTTTTATAGGAAAAATAGTAAAATAAAAGCACTTGCTAAAAATAGTGAGGTGAAATATTGAAAGGAAAAAACAAGCCAGTTTTCCTTCTTGTCGTCATGAGTATCATGCTCATGGGTGTGACAGTCTTTTTAGAGATGAAAAATTATCATGCAACTGGTGAGGATAGTTCGAAAGACATCGTGATGGGAAGTGAAATTGGCGAAGATAACCGTAGTGCGTTGCTCGCCTTTGAGAAATCATCTGATACTACGGAACAGGTGGAGGAAGCGACCTTAAAGGAAGCGGAAGCACTTTCGCAGAGTATCGCTTCTAAAAAAGAAGAATCCACTGGTGCAGTTGCTCTTGTAAAACCTGTCGTCTATGACGGATTAACGTTAGCTGAACTTTCAGACAAGTTAAATCGTTCGCTTCATTCGACTCTTTCAGGTTATGGTGAGTTCATTGCGACGAGATCACTAGAAGTAGGAGTGGATCCCTATTTAGCGGTTGCCATCATGTTACATGAAACGGGATGCAGTGCTACTTGCAGTAGCCTTGTTACGAGTTGTAACAACGTAGGAGGACAAAAAGGTGCTCCTGGTTGTGGCGGAGGAGAGTATGCAGCGTTTGAGACGTTAGAAGCAGGCATTAACAGTTTTCTTAACAATCTTGCCAACAATTATATCGCTTATGGTTTGACGACACCGGAGACCATCGGTCCAAAATATGCAGCAAGTACAACTTGGGCTTCCAGCGTATATAATTATATCGAAAAAATTAGAGCAGCGTAAGAAAAAGGGACTAGATCTCTTTTTCTGTTTGTGGTAGAGTAAAAATAAGAGGAGATGTAAGTTGTGGATAAAGAAAAACTGACCCTGGGGGGGGGATATATTAGAAGGTAAGAAGAAAAAGAGG
>CAZJUW010000027.1:0-8195 GCA_964549325.1 uncultured Muribaculaceae bacterium | reverse complement strand
GAGCAACTGACTCTTAATCAGTGGGTCTAGGGTTCGAATCCCTAACAGCCCACCACGAGCAAATAAAAGATAACTTTTCACAGTTATCTTTTTTGTGTACCTTAATTTTTTACTGAAAGTACCTAATAAGATAAGAAAAGCGACCTCTTTGAAGTCGCTGATAACCTAGACAATCTAGGCTTTACATACCTCTGGTGAGTAATGAGGGACTTGAACCCACGACCTCTACGATGTGAACGTAGCGCTCTAACCAGCTGAGCTAATCACTCATATAAAACATCTATCGAAAAGAAAGTACGATTTCTCGTACGATATTGCTAATGGTGAGCGATATAGGACTCGAACCTACGACCTCCACGATGTCAACGTGACGCTCTAACCAGCTGAGCTAATCACTCAAAAGCAAGTTTACTATAACATATAATCATGTATTTGTAAATTGCTTTTTCTTTCACTTGGAAAGAAAAAGATATGAGAATTGTTTCCATATCTTTTGGAATTAAAACTTCTTTTCTTGTAAGAAACTTGGAATTTCATAGTCTTCTTCGACATCCTCTGTGTAACCAACCGTTGGCACTTCATAACTAGAACGCCTTGGTGTCTGTGGATGTGGTTCGGTATAAGTGAACTCCGTTCCGGTATCACTTGGATCTTCATCCTCATCTTTATTTTTATCAAAGCCTGTTGCAATGACGGTAACGATGACTTCATCTGTTAAGTTTTCATTGATAACAGAACCAAAAATCGTGTTGATGTCTGTATTCGCAGCACTACGTACCACTTCCGCAGCCTGTTCTGCTTCGAACAATGTTAAGTTATTGCCACCCGTAATATTGATGATCGCATCGGTGGCTCCTTCGATTGACGTTTCCAAAAGGGGACTAGAAACAGCTTGTTTGGCCGCTTCGATCGCCCGATCTTCACCCATCCCCATACCGATACCGATGATGGCATTTCCACTATTCTGCATGACTGCTTTGACATCGGCAAAGTCTAGGTTGACCAGTCCTACGACGGCGATCAAATCGGAAATAGATTGTACGCCTCGGCGTAAGACGTTATCGACTTCTTTGAATGCATCTAACATCGGTGTCGTCTTATCGATGATCTCACGTAACCGATCATTTGGAATCACGATCAACGTATCGACATGTTTCTTTAACTCTTCCATTCCAATACGAGCATTTTCCATTCTTCTCTTTCCTTCAAAAGAGAAAGGCTTCGTGACGATCGCTACCGTCAACGCACCAAGTGACTGGGCAATCTCAGCGACGATTGGTGCCGCACCTGTTCCAGTTCCGCCACCCATACCACAAGTAACGAAAATCATATCAGCACCCGCTAAGGCATCTTCTAGTTCTTTTTTGCTTTCTAAAGCCGCTTCTTTTCCAATCGCTGGATCTGCACCTGCTCCTAAGCCATCCGTAAGTGATGCTCCCAACTGAATCTTTACGTCTGCTTTTGACGTGTTCAATACTTGAAGGTCGGTATTTGCAACGATAAACTCGACACCCTTGACTCCAGACTCAACCATTCGATTGACGGCATTTCCACCACCGCCTCCAAGTCCAATTACTTTAATCTTCGCTAATTGATCCATCTCTAAACTATTCATCATGCCTGATCCTCCTTACTTTCGAAAAAGCGTTCAAATAACTTCGGTACGATTCCCTCTTTACTCAACGGCTTTTTCGCTACGCTGTTGATTCTCTCTAACGTGTCGATAGGAAACATACTGTAATCGATTGTTCGCCAAGATAACTTATCACTGAAGTATCGTAGCATTCCTAAGACACTGGAATATTTGTTTTGTCTTGCTCCCATGGTCATCATCGAAAGCGTGAGAGCTCGTTTTCCGAGCACTTCTTCCACTAAAGGTTGAAAGCCCATCATCTCGCTTACCCCACCTGTTATAATTATATAACGTATTTCGCGGTTTGTTAAGAGATTTATATTTTTTTTCGAAAGTTTCAAAATCTGTTTGAGTCGTGCTTCGACCACTTCCGATAGTTCTTCTTGTGCAATCGTCATCTTCTCTTTCGCTGTCGTCTCTACCTCCATACGATCCGATAGATCAGCATAAGTATGTGTTGCCACCGCAAAGTTTTCTTTTAAATTCCGTGCATCTCCTAAATCTAAACGGTAGATGGTAGCAATATCCCTATCGATATGATCACTCCCGAGTGGTAAGACAAAACTCTTAATTCGGATGCCTTTATTGTAGATTCCGATCGTCGTCTTATCCGCACCAATATTTATAATTGCGCCAATCTTACTATCGAGGGTATCGTTTTTAACATCATAATAATCGCCATCGATATCAAAAGCGACATCCACTACTTCGACCCCTGCACGTTTCATAACCTCGTATACTTTCTTCGCATCCACTTTGGGAATCGTCGTCACGGCAGCCTTCACCGACAATCTTCTCCCTGCCATCCCAAGTGGAGAGTGAATATTTTCCTTCTCATCCAACTGGTAAACGATCGGAATGGTCGTGACGACTTCTTCCATACCATTCACCTTACCTAAAATCGCATCTTGTAAGCAAGCCGTGATCTCTTCCCCTTTGATTGGTTCTAACAGTTCCGTACTTCCCGTATACACTTTCGTAACTGCATTTTCAATAGGTACATTCACCAGTGCCTTTTCCACATGAAAACCAGAAGATGTCTCAATTTCACCCAAAGCGAGTTGTAGTGATTTACTTGCCATTTCTACATCCGTAATACGTCCTAAGCGAATGCCCAAAGAACGAACAGAGGTCGATGCCAACACGTGAAGTTTATGTCGTGTTTCTTCGCAGACCATTACCTTGATGCTATCCGAACCCAAATCAATCGCTGCATAGATCTTCTTCATAGGCATCCTCCTCTACTCTAACAACTTTATTATACAAAAACAAATAAAGAAAAACAAGGTCTATTCGATAGACTTCATGCCATCGAAAAACGTCTCAAAAGACGTCACTTAGTAAGTTCATAAATGCTGTAACCTAAGATAGTATTGATCCCCCCAAATTCTTCCAATATTCATTGCAGCATGGCAAAAGAAAATAAGAATCACATACAAACAAAAAAGAGACAGAACAAAACCAAGTACTTTCCATACTTTCCTAAAAACTTCCTCATATACTACTCCATGATCTTAAAGTGATTTCCAGAATCGAGGTAAAGAATCCCCTTTTTCCCTTCTAACTGTGGAAGCACTTCATTATAATAATTGATCATATCAAATTTTGTGAGCGTCAGATATACACTATTGCCATCATCCATGAAGAGCAAAAAGCGGTCTTTGTCAAACTCGTTTGGTACATACTGAATCTCTGAAATCTTCGACGAAACCTCTACCTCGATCTTATTCATGCCTTTGATAAAATCCTCGATCTTGTCATCGGGAACGTAGTTGATAAGATCTGGAATTCCCATCACACCATAATCATCATCGACTCTCGTCCCATCTTCTAACACTAATTTATGGTCAGTTTCATCACGATATAGGATCCGATACTCGTCCACCGTAATGACCACTTTATGAAAAAACTCTTTTGATACTTTCACATCTTTTAGATATGGGCTTGCTTTCAAACGTCGCTCGATGGAGTGTGAAGTTGTAAAGTAAAAACTAGGATAATCTTCTAACCCCGCTAATTCTAAGATCGTCTGTTCTTTTAAATACGTATTATTGCGAATGACAATGTTCTGAATATCCGAAGCTAAATACTGTGACACACCAAAATAGATACCCGCGATTACAATCAAAAAAAGAAGAGCTGGTATCAATTTCAACTTTCGTTTTTTCTTTAGCTTCTTCGCCATATGCTACTCCCAATTAACATATTCTTGTTCTTCATGTAGTTCTATATCATAATTTTCTTTTACTGTCTCCTTAACAAAATCGATTAAATCTTTGATGTCTTTGGCTTTCGCATTTCCCGTATTGATGATGAAATTGGCATGTTTCTTACTGATCTGTGCTCCACCTTTGGACAAGCCTTTTAAACCTAAATCTTCGATCATCTTTCCAGCATACATCCCCTCAGGATTGCGGAAAACACTCCCTGCTGAAGGATACTCTAATGGCTGTGACTCCATCCGGCGTTTTTTACGGTCTTTATTGACCTTAGCAATCGCATCCTTATCTCCTTTCGCAAGTTTTAAAACAGCCCCCAATATCACGTATTTTGGATGTTTTTGAAAGAAAGAAGTACGATAGTGAAAGCCACACTCACGGTTTACCATGTTGATGATCCGATAATCTGGCGTCAATACTTTGACCGATTTCACGACGTAGCCCATATCACTTTTATATGCACCTGCATTCATGAAGAGCGCTCCTCCAATGGTTCCTGGAATCCCACAGGCAAACTCTAGACCCGTTAACCCCTTCTTGGCCGTCAAATATGCAAGCTTGGCAAGTGAATACCCCGCTTCAACAGTCACCTTGGTACCTTCTATCTTCACCTCGTCTAGACGATCTAATTTAATCAAGATTCCGTCGTAAGGTTTATCACTAAAAAGCAAATTGGACCCATTGCCAATGATTTTATACATAATTTTTTTACTCTTAAGAAGACGAAGCAAAGCAACCAGTGCATTAACGTCCTTCGGCGACACGATAGCCTTCGCAATGCCTCCGACTCGATAAGTCGTATATTGCTTGAGGGAAGCCTTTGCTACCACTTTGCCAAGCTCTCTTCTGTCAATTTCTTCTAGTACTTCTTTCATGACTTCCGTTCCCCTATCATCTTCTGTAAAATAGAATAAATCTTCGTCGCACTGTCGCTGCAACTCATCTTCTTGGCATTGCTTCCGATCTCTAAAAGTGTCTTCTCATCTTGCAATAAAGAATCGATCATCGGAAGTAACGTCTCTTTGCCAAAGGTTTCTTCATTGATCACCTTACAAGCACCTTGTTTCTCTAAGGATTGTGCATTCTTTCGTTGATGATCATGCGTCACATAAGGCGATGGTACCAAAATCGACGGTAACCCCAAGGAAGTTACTTCGGCAATCGTCGAAGCACCTGCGCGACTGATGATCAAATCTGTCACTTTCATCACTTCTAACATATTGTCAAGAAACGGTACCAAATGAACATTCTTTGGAATAGATACTTGTTTGTAAGAATCAATATAAGAATTTCCAGTGACAAGTAACACTTCGTAATCTTTTTTTGAAAACGCTGGAATCATCTCTTTAAAGCGTTGTGTCATCGTCATCGATCCAAGGGATCCCATGACAATAAGAACCAGCTTCTTCCCACGACTTAAGCCCATACTTTCTTTCGCTACTGGTTTGGCTTTTAAGATTGCTTCACTCCGAGGGTTTCCTGTATAGACAACTTTTTCTTTAGGAAAGTAAGAAAGGCTATCTTCTAGTGAGACACCAATCTTCGTCGCATACCGAGATAAAAAGCGATTGGATAACCCTGGAATTGAGTTTTGTTCATGAATGAACGTCGGAATTTTTTCTTTGGCTCCAGCATAGACGACAGGAGCCGTAATGTAACCACCAATTCCTAAGACGACATCAGGTTGAAACTCATGGATCGCCTTTCTCGCCTTCTTAATGGCCCGATTGAAACAAGTAATAACAGTAACGTTCGTCAAAGGATGTTTTCGATCTAATCCTTTCATCTCAATTCCAAGATATGGAATCTTTCGTTCTGGGATCAACTTCGCTTCCATCCGATCCGTCGTTCCGATATATAAAAACTCACTTTGTGGTTCCATCTCTTTGATTTTATCGATGATGGCAAGAGCAGGATAGATGTGTCCACCTGTACCGCCTGCAGAAATTACGACCTTCATGTTCTCACATCCTATTAACATTATATGTCATAATAGCCCAAGTTGCAAAGAAAATTCATGAAGGAAATGATTGAGCTTCATGCAACCAAAAAGGAGAGCTTACGCTCCCATAAGAAGTTATTATGATATTTTTAGTAACTCGTAATCAAGACAGGAGTAGTGTATATGTAGTAACCCAATGCATAAAAACTATTATCCCCCATTCCATACAGGACGCCACCTGTCTTCAAGAACACCGTATGATAGTAACCCGCCGATACGTCAATCACGTTACTAGCAATCTTTGCTGGAGTGACTTTACGACTCAACGTACCATCCCCTAGTTCACCCTCGTCATTATATCCTGTCGCCCATAGACTTCCATCAGTCTTAATGATCATCGTATGATACCATCCTGCCGAGACTTGGGCGACATCATCCATGATCTTTACTGGCGTTGTCTTATCTTCCGTCGTGCCATCGCCTAGTTGACCCCAACCATTTGATCCTGTCGCCCAAAGAGAACCATCGCTCTGCACAATCATCGTATGCCGATATCCCGCCGAGACTTGGACAACATCATCCATAATCTTGATCGGTGTTGAAGTATTCGTTGTGGTACTATCGCCTAGTTGGCCGGAACTATTCCATCCTGTCGCCCATAGACTTCCATCGGTCTTCAGGATCATCGTGTGTTGATAACCAGCCGACACTTGGGCAACATCATCCATGATCTTGATCGGTGTTGAAGTATTCGTTGTGGTGCCATCGCCTAGTTGACCAGAACTATTATATCCTGTTCCCCATAGAGATCCATCGGTTTTGATGATCATTGTATGATAAGAACCCGCTGAGACTTGGGCAACATCGTTCATGATCTTGATTGCTGTTGAGGCACTTGTTGTCGTACCATCTCCTAGCTGACCTTTGGCATTGGATCCTTTTCCATAGAGTTCACCTGACTCTGTTACATACATGACGTAATCATAACCCATTGTTGCATCTTGAATTTGATCCGTTACTTTTATTGGAGCAGAAGACTCCACACCACGCGCGTTGCCCATTCCCCATAAACTATTATCATTTTTCAGCACTAATGTGCCAGCATATGTGCGATTATACTTTTGTGTTCCCATGATCTTGGACACTTGTGTTAATATTTTAACCGGGGTTGAATGGTTACCATGTGATATGATATTACCTAATTGACCAGATCCATTATATCCTACACCATATAATTGACGTTTTTTGGTAATGATCATCGTATGAGAACCGCCTGCCGATACTTGGGCAACTTCATCCATGATCTTGATCGGTGTTGAAGTATTCGTTGTGGTGCCATCGCCTAATTGACCATAAACATTATATCCTGTTCCCCATAGAGATCCATCGGTCTTCAGGATCATCGTATGACGATATCCCGCCGATACTTGCACAACATCATCCATGATCTTTATGGGCGTTGTCTTGTTATCTGTGGTGCCATCTCCTAGTCCACCAGAAATATTTAATTCTGTCGCCCATAGAGTCCCATCCGTCTTGAGGATCATCGTATATCGATAACCTGCCGATACCTGTGCAACATCGTCCATGATCTTGATTGGAGTCGAGGCACTCGTTGTTGTACCATCACCTAGTGCACCAGAACCATTATATCCTGTTCCCCATAAGGTTCCATCAGTCTTAAGGATCATCGTATGATTATTTCCTGCCGATACTTGCGCAACATCATCCATGATCTTTACTGGAGTTGTCTTGTCTTCCGTGGTGCCATCACCTAATTGACCATAATCATTATATCCTGTTCCCCATAAGCTCCCATCAGTCTTCAAGATCATCGTATGGGAAGCCCCTGCCGAAACTTGCGCAACATCTTCCATGATCTTAATTGGTGTCGAAGTGTTTGTTGTTGTACCATCACCTAGTTCACCTTCTCCGTTGTATCCTGTCGCCCACAAGGTTCCATCAGTCTTCAGGATCATTGTATAAGAATAATTGTCAGTACTAGCTGACACTGAGGCAACATCATCCATGATCTTGACTGGGGTTGCGGTACTGATTATCGTGCCATCTCCTAATTGACCATAATAATTATACCCTGACGCATACAACTCATGTTTGTAATTGATATACATAGTATGATTATAACCTGCTGATACGGATAAGATCCCTCCTTGCATCTGACTCGCATTCACTCTTATCTTGGCACTGATTACTTTTCCTAAGTCATCTTCCGTGATACTCTCACTTACCCATAACCGGAAGGTATAATATTTTACTTCATTTACTTTCATCGTTGAGCTATATAATAATCTATTATCTGGCAGAGTATCCGTAACGACGGAAGTTCCTTCACTATCACTGCTATCTGATATCTTTAAATTGTAACGAAAGGCTCCACTTC
>CAZJUW010000026.1:0-8394 GCA_964549325.1 uncultured Muribaculaceae bacterium | reverse complement strand
TTCTTGCAATTTTACAAAAAATAGTAGATAATAATGATACTGTAGTCGTGATAGAACACAACTTAGATGTCATCAAGACCGCTGACTATATGATTGATCTTGGACCAGAAGGTGGCGATGGTGGAGGAAACGTCGTAGCGACTGGAACCCCTGAAGAGGTCAGTAAAGTCAAGGAATCTTATACAGGAAGGTTTTTGAAAAAAATATTGTGAGGTGACATTGATGCGCTTAGTAGTGCTGGATAAAAACAATCAGTTACGCTTAAATCGCTTACTAGAGTGGCTCATCTACATGGTGTGTTATGCAGTCGTCTTCTTGGCAGTCTGTGTCTTCTTCAAGTCATGTTATATCGATATGAGTTACTATGGCGTATATGGACTATTAGCGGTCATGATCATCTCTATTTTAAATAATACGATCAAGCCTGTTTTAGTGTCGCTTACGATGCCTCTCACAGGAATTACTTTTGGCTTGTTTTATCCTTGTATCAATTTATTCATCTTGAAACTCACTGATTGGATTTTACAAGGGCACTTTGATCTCAGAAATATCTGGATTGCCTTACTGATCTCTGTTTTGCTTTCTGTATGTAATGCGATCATGGAAAGGATTGTTATCAAACCGTTGATACAAGGAGTGAAGAAACATGAGTAACGTTGCCTTAGATCTTGGTTTCATTCAAATTTATTGGTATTCGATTTTTATCTTCTTAGGTGTCTTAGTGGGCGCCTTTGTCGGTTATTTAGAAATCAAACGTCAGAAGATAGAGGAGAGCTTCTTTGTGAACTTATTGTTCTATGGTTTGATTTTAGGAATCATTGGAGCTCGTGCTTATTACGTATTATTTAACTTAAGTTATTATACCGCCCATCCTCTTGAAATCTTGGAGGTATGGAATGGAGGATTGGCCATTCATGGTGCCATTCTCTTAGTGACTTTATTCGTAATTTTATATTGTCGAAAGCACAAGCAGAATACGTTAAAGATCTGTGACATCTTGGTGGTGAGTCTCATCATTGGGCAAGCGATCGGCCGTTGGGGAAATTTCTTCAATCATGAAGCATATGGTATGATTACGAGCAAGGCTGCATTATCGAGCGCCGGACTTCCTAGTTTCATCGTCGATAACATGTACATTGATGGAGCCTATCGGCAACCAACTTTCCTCTATGAATCACTATGGGATCTCTTTGGCTTTGTAGCACTACTGTTAATTCGTCATTATAAATATCTAAAGAATGGACAACTGACAGGTGTTTACTTCATGTGGTATTCCGTTGGAAGATTCATCATTGAAGGGTTCCGCAGTGACAGTCTGATGTTAGGGTCATTTAAGATTGCCCAGCTTATATCAATTGTCTTATTTATCGCAGGACTGATCTTATTCCTACGGGCTCGTCGTGGCAGTCACTTTGAAAATCTTTATCGTGAGGAGGCAACACATGAAAAAGGACTTTGATGTCATCATTATTGGAGCGGGTGTGGCAGGCATGACGTCTGCCCTCTATTTAAAGCGGGCGAATGTTAACTGCTGTTTGATCGAAAAAGATGCTCCAGGTGGTCAGATTGTGAGAACAGGGATGATTGAGAATTATCCAGGGATTGCGAAGATTACGGGTGTGGATCTCGCCACCTCTTTGTTTCAACAAGTGACGGAATTAGGTGTTCCATATCACTATGGAGATGTCTTGAAAATTGAAATTTCAGAAGACTGTAAGAAGGTAGTCACCAACCAAGAAGAACTCATCTGTAATAGTATCATCTTAGCAAGTGGCCGAAGTCCGAAAGGATTAGGATTACCAAACGAGGAAAAGTTGACTGGTCGAGGGATCAGTTACTGTGCGACTTGTGATGGGGCGCTTTATCGAGATCAAGAGGTTGCCATCGTCGGTGGCGGAAACAGTGCAGTAGAAGAGGCGATCTATCTTGCCGAACTATGCAGCCGTGTGACGGTGATCCACAGGCGTGATCATTTTACCGCTGATCCTTATTTAGTAGAGAAGTTGCTGGCAAAGAAAAATGTAACGATTCATTTTAAAAGCCAAGTGATCGCTTATCAAGAAGAGGATGGAAAGTTATCTTCTATCAAGGTCAAAGAACAAGATCAACTATTTGAAGAAAAAGTTGCTGGCTTATTCTTATTCGTGGGTCATGTTCCGAATACCTCTTTCCTAAAAGGAATGAAGTTATTGACTCGTGATGGTTACGTGAAAGTAGATCGTCAAGGAAGAACGAAAATTCCTGGGATCTATGCTGCGGGAGACATTCTAAAAAAGGATGCTTATCAAATCGTAACCGCTGCAGGCGAAGGAGCGACGGCTGCCATGACGCTACTACATGATACAAAACAATAAGTTTCTGATAAGAGCCTAATGCTCTTTTAATGTTATACTGAATTTGTGAAGTAAAAGGGGCCAAAAAAGTTGGACTGGAAAGAGACTTCTCACAATTTAAAATGAACTTGGAGTTTGATAGCAGGACGACGAAGCCACGATTGGCTATCTATCGACATTGACCGTGATTGCCTTTACGCAATTGATGTCTTATTTGAAAAATAGTATTGTATACTAAAGTAGGTGATAAAATGCATAAGAAAGTTGTTGTATTAGGTGGCGGGACAGGTAGTTCCAGTTTGCTTCGCGGATTAAAAGAATTCCCTGTTGATATTACAGCGGTTATTACTGTTTCAGACAATGGTAGAAGTACCGGAATTTTACGAAAAGAGTTTGGAATTCCAGCGGTCGGCGACGTCCGAAAGGTCATCACAAATTTATCGAGTATCGATCCTGTGATCAAAGAAACGATGGAATATCGATTTCATACATCAAGTGACTTAGATGGGCATGCGTTAGGAAACCTCATTTTAACAGCACTGATGGATATTACTGGAAATTTAAAGGACTCGATCGCTGCACTTTCGAACCTTCTTGACGTAAGACATACCGTACTACCTATCTCGGAAGATGGAGATTTAACCTTAATGGGCGAAACGATTGATGGCAAAGTGGTAGAAGGAGAGGCCGCAATTACCGCAGCACATAAAGAGTATCGTCGTATTTTCTATCAAAAAGAACCTCGTGTCGTAAAGGAAGTCATCACGGCGATCGAAGAAGCAGACCTTATTATCATCAGTATGGGGAGCCTATATACCAGTATCATTCCAAACATCATCTGTAAGGAAGTACAGGAAGCTTTAAAGAAGCGCAAGGCACCGATCATGTATCTGTGCAATGCGATGACGCAACCAGGGGAGACAGATCACTTTGGCGTAAGTGACCATCTTAAATTATTAGAACGTTACTTAGGTGGAAACCATATTTCTGTTGTCGTTGCTAGCAATACGAAAATAGAGGAAAAGATAGCCAAGAAGTATGAAACAGAGGAACAAAAAGATCCAGTCTATGTTGATGAAAAAGAGGTGCAGTCAATGGGAGTTGAACTGATCGAGGATGACTTAGTTCGTGTCATTGATGGAGTTCTTCGCCATGATAGCATGAAGTTAAGTAGCATCATCTTTTCCTACTTAATGAGGGGATAGTATGTCATATACAACAAAAGTAAAAAATGAAATTGCAAAATTAGACGGAGAGCGATCGACGACCATTGCCTTTCTATCAGGTTTCTTCCGCAATAATGTGAAAATATTTTCAGATCATATCGAGCTTTTGACAGAGAACAATACCATTGCACGAAGAATCTATCAATCCCTAAAAGAACTTTATGGAATTAGTCCTGAGATTGTACTCAAGAAGAATGCTGTTTTAAAGAAGAATACTATCTATCAGATCAATATCACAGATAAAGTTGATCTGCTCTTAGAAGATCTTTCCGTCATGAAGAATGGTGTGGCCTTAGAGATACCTTCCGAATTTATTGTAGGTGATACGGAAGAAATCCGTGCTTATTTAATGGGTGTTTTCTTAGCGGCTGGTAGCGTCAATGATCCCAAGACATCACAGTATCATCTGGAGATTTTAATTGACTATCCAAGAGAATCCGTCTTCGTTCAAAAGCTTATGAACGAATTTGATCTAAATGCAAAATTATTAACGCGTGATAAAGGATATATGGTCTATCTCAAAGAGGCCGAAAAGATCAGTGACTTCCTGCGTTTGCTCAAGGCTAACCAGGCGGTTCTATACTTTGAAGATGTCAGGATTTTTCGTGAAAATAAGAATAGAACCAATCGTCTCAACAACTGTGAACAAGCGAACATGGATAAGACGATTCAGTCTTCCTATGAACAGTTACAAGAGATTCAAATGATCGAAGAGAAGATAGGCATAGATCTTCTCTCTGACAAGTTGAAAGAGGCTTGTGAATATCGAAAGAAATATCCCGAGGTGTCTTTAAAAGAGCTAAGCGAAATCATGTCTTTAGAAACAGGCAAAACAATTACAAAGTCAGGACTCAATCATCGCTTTCGAAAGTTAAAAGAGATCGTGAGTAATTTCAAATAAAATCCACCGTTTATGGTGGATTATTTTGTATTGATCTTAAGTTGTCCGCGATGGATGCATCTTGAAGCGTCAGAGATTTCAATTTTACGCACAGAACCTTTTTTAGGCGTAGGTTCATCAATCACCTTATCCATTTGTAGACTTCGATTTGCCTAGATGGCAGTTGGTACCGCTCTAAGGTATGAGCTATGATAAATGGACAGCTCTTCCTAAATTTTTCACATTCTGATAACCATCATTTGGCGAAAAAAATCCTGTTTGCTGTCCTTGTTCTAAGCCTCGCTTTACATTAAGAAAACGATTATAGTTGGTTTGGATCGGAAGTCAACTTATTTCTTAGTGATAACTTTATCTACCAAACCATATGCTACAGCTTCATCAGCCTCTAAAAAGTGATCCCGTTCTGTATCTTTTTCGACTACTTCTAGAGGCTTTCCTGTGTTTTTCGCAAGGATTGCATTCAGTCTCTCACGACACTTCAAGATATGTTCAGCTGCGATCTTGATCTCAGTTGCCTGTCCTTCGGCACCACCTAACGGTTGGTGGATCATCACCTCGGAATTTGGGAGGATATAGCGTTTTCCTTTTTTTCCACAGGAAAGTAAGAATGCTGCCATGGATGCCGCCATCCCAATACAGACAGTAGAAACATCACTCTTGATGAACTCCATCGTATCATAGATGGCAAAACCTGATGTGATCACACCACCTGGGGAATTGATATAGATACTGATATCATCATGATTTAAAGAGTCGAGGTATAAAAGTTGGGCGACAACTGTCTGTGCCAAGGTATCATTGATCTCACCACTTAATAGAATAATGCGATCTTTGAGCAACCTTGAAAAGATATCGTAACTTCTTTCCCCACTATTTTCTTTTTCAATTACGACAGGAACTAAACTCATTTTCATCACCTACCATTTAGTATAAAGTAAAACGGGTTCCTTCTTTCATCGACTCGGTCGACAAATTGTGAGTCAAAAAGAAAGATTTTTATGATATACTAAATAGAGAATAAAATAGAGGGTGACAAAATGATTGAAAATGTAACGTTAAACGTCATGGGGAAAAAGGTAGAAGTTGTCCGGGGTACGACACTAGAAGAACTTAGTAGGCATTATGAAGAAGATTTTGCTTACCCTATTTTAATTGCGAAAGTAGACGGATCTTTCAAAGAACTGACGCACACGATAGAGCATGATGCTGAAGTGGAATTCTTTGACCTCACCAGTCGCATTGGTAACCATATGTATGTGAATGGTCTTGTGTATGTTAATCTTTTGGCAATCAAAGGACTCTATGGAAAGAACGCTGATATTCACGTCGCCCATTCCTTAGATAAAGGACTTTATATCGAAACGAGTTTTCCCTTAAATGAGTCAAAATGCAAAAAGATCAAAGATAAGATGCAGGGCATCATCGCCGACGATATGCCGATCACGAAAGTAAATGTTGAGCGGAAAGATGCGATTCGATATTTTGAAAAGATGAATGATCAACCAAAAGTTGGAGTCATGACTTACAATACGAATACTCACGTAACATTATATCGTTTGGGGAATCTCTATAATTATTTTTATCATTACATGGTTCCTTCTACTGGATCACTCAAAAATTTTGATATTACATACTTGAATGATCGAGGTTATATCCTACAATTCCCAACTGTATATCATCCGTCTTCGATCGAAAAATATCAACACCACGCCGGAATGTTCGAAGTCTTCAAAAGTTGTCGTGACTGGGCTAAACTTATGCATCTAGAAAATGCATCTGATTTGAATAGAGTAGTATCGGAAGGAAGAAGTGGCGATTTAATCCGCATGGATGAGACACTACAGAGTCACCGATTATTGAGTGTCGCAAAACAAATTTTTGAGCATAAAGAGACGATCAAAATAGTACTTATCTCTGGCCCATCTTCAAGTGGTAAAACAACTACTTGTCGGAAGTTAAAAATGTACTTAAGAAGTTTTGGCTTAAATCCTAAGATGATCTCGATGGATAATTACTTTGTGGACCGAGAGAAGACTCCTCTAGATGAGGAAGGAAAACCCGACTACGAAAGTCTAAGTGCCCTTGACTTATCTTTATTCAACTCACAGGTTGAAAAGTTACTGAAAGGAGAAGAAGTACTTCTGCCGACTTATAACTTTTTAGCGGGTGTCAAAGAATTTTCTGAAACGATGAAACTAGAAGAGGGCGACATCTTGATGATTGAAGGAATTCATGGATTAAGCGATAAGATCTTAAAGAGTATTCCCCGCAACAAAAAGTACAAGATCTATGTGTCAGCGTTAACGGAGTTAAATATCGATAATCATAATCGTGTTTCAACGACCGATAATCGGCTGTTACGTAGGATCATCAGGGACAGAAGGACCAGAGGGTATAGTGTAGAAACTACCTTAGAAAAATGGCCATCTGTTCGAAGAGGGGAAGAAAAGTATATTTTCCCAGTCCAAGATGAAGCGGACTTTATCTTCAATTCAGCCTTGATCTATGAAATCGGTGTCTTAAAAACTTATGTTGAACCGCTCCTTTATTCTGTGAAAAGGGATTCGCCACAGTATGAGGAAGCAAAAAGACTCATCAATTTCTTGAGAATGTTTTTACCAATTCCTTCGGAAGATATTCCACAAGATTCCATCTTGCGTGAGTTCATTGGAGGAAGTTGCTTCCATGATTAAAATATCCACAGCTTTCTGTGGATATTTTTGTCGACTAAAGTCAAATGAAAGCAAATCGCTTGCACTCTAAAATGGGGAATAATATAATGAAAAAGTAGGAGATGATAATTTGATAAAAGTAGCAATCAATGGGTTTGGAAGAATTGGAAGACTTGTCTTTCGCTTGATGGAAGAAGACCCAGAGTTCGATGTCGTTGCGATCAACGACCTTACGGATGCTTCCCAGTTAGCGTACCTTCTCAAGTATGATACAACACATCGTACTTACCGGGAAGAAGATATTTCCTTTGATGAAGATGAAATTATCGTAGGGGATCATCGCATGAAAGTATATGCGGAAATGGATCCTTCAAATTTACCATGGAAAGAGTTAGATATCGACGTCGTATTCGAATGTACGGGAAAATTCACGGCCAAAGAAAAGGCACAAGCTCATATTGATGCTGGGGCAAAGAAAGTCATCATCAGTGCTCCGGCCAAAGGTGATTTAAAGACGATCGTCTATCATGTAAATGAAAGAACCTTAGATGGACGTGAGAACATTATCAGTGCCGCAAGTTGTACGACAAACTGCCTTGCTCCAGTTTTAAAGGTATTGGAAAGTAGATTTGGAATTGAACAAGGCTACATGACGACGATTCACGCTTATACGGGTGATCAAGCAATCCTAGATGTCGCCCATAAAAAGGGAATTGCTTCAAGACGTGGTAGGGCAGCCGCAGCGAACATTGTACCAACGTCGACAGGTGCCGCTAGTGCAATTGGGGCTGTCATTCCAGAGTTAAAAGGAAGAATGGATGGGAATGCTGTACGTGTTCCAACAACGGATGGTTCGATGGTTGATTTGACATTAAGTTTAAAACAGAAGGTCACGAAAGAAGAGATCAATCATGCTTTCCAAACGTCACAGAATGAAACCATTCATTATACTGAAGATCCCATCGTTTCTAGCGATATCATAGGATCCCACCTAGGCGCACTTGTGGATGGGCAATTAACAGATGTCTTAGATGTCGATGGAAAGCAACTTGTCAAGGTCGTTGCTTGGTATGACAATGAAATGGGGTATTCAACGCAGATGGTCAGGACAGCAAAATACTGGATGAAGCTCGGAAAGTAATCACTTTCCTTTTTCGTTGGGAGCCTTTCAACATTGAAAGATTTGAAAGAGGGAAGTATGATATAACCCGAGTTTTGTACTTGTGTAATTAAAAAAGCATCGTTTTAACCAGTAAATATAA